>JAUVDU010000158.1 GCA_030595135.1 Deltaproteobacteria bacterium
GTCGGGCCGACCCCGGCTAAACCCGGTAAAGCGATCGGCTCGGCCGGGCCGACCACCAGTTACCGCATGGATTCCTATTCGCCCCGGCTTCTGGCTGAGGGTTTGAAGGGGATGATCGGTAAAGGTGGACGCAGCTTAGAGGTTCGTGAGGCGATCAAAGAGTATCGTGGCATCTATTTTGCTGCGACCGGCGGCGCTGGGGCTCTTTTGGCTCAACGCATTAAAAAGGCCGAAGTCGTAGCCTATGAAGATTTAGGCCCCGAAGCCATTCGCCGGATTGAAGTTGAAGATTTTCCGGTTGTCGTTATCAACGATATTCACGGCAATGACCTGTATGAACAGGGCGTTATCCCTTATAAAAAATAATTAAGGATTCAATTATATGAAAACCGTAATTTCACGTTCTCAAGTGAAGGGCGACTTTGTCAGCAAGGTAGCTGAGATCAGCGGCGAGAATTTTTTTAACTGTTACCAGTGTGGTAACTGTTCCGCCGGTTGTCCTTCGGTAGATGAGATGGATCTCCTGCCCAGTCAGGTCGTGCGCTATCTCCAGCTGGGTCTTGAAGAAGAAGTCAAAAGCTGTAAATCGATGTGGGTTTGTGCGTCCTGTATGATGTGTCATGCTCGTTGTCCGAAAGGGGTCGATATTTCAAAAATCATGGAAGCCTTACGAGTCCTACGTCTGCGTGAAGTTGGGGCCGAAGGTCATATTGATGTTACCGATTTTTCCGACGATTATCTGGCTCGGGCTCCGCAGATTGCCATGATCAGTGGTTACCGGAAGTTTCTCCCTCTTTAATCCAATATTATGAGTAAACTATGAAATATCCATATTTCCCCGGATGTACCCTCTATACCAAGGCTAAGAAGCTTGATGATGCCGGCCGTGAATGCAGTTTGAAGCTCGGTTTTGAACTGGATGAACTTAAAGATTGGACCTGCTGCGGGGCGACTTTCCCGCTGGTTAATGACCAGCATATCACAATGTCGGGGCCGACCCGAATTCTGGCCGACACTAAAGATCAAGGCAACGATAAACTGGTGACTCTCTGTTCGGTCTGTTTCAATGTTTTGAAACGAACCAATAATGTGATGCTCAACGACGAAGAGCGCCGGGCTAAGATCACTGATTTTATCGAACGTGATTATCACGGTGAAGTCGAAGTTCTACACTACCTGCAGCTTTTGCGAGATGAGATCGGTTTTGATGTTTTAAAAGAGAAGGTTGTAAAACCTCTTGAGGGACTTAAAGTCGCCTGTTATTACGGTTGTCTTCTGTTGCGTCCGGTTAAGGAGATTGGCTTGGATACAATGGAGGATCCGAGTATCTTCGAAGATTTTATTCGTGCTCTGGGTGGTGAACCGATCGAGTTTCCCTATAAAGTTGAATGTTGCGGTGCCTTTCAGGCGGTTCATTCCATGGATACGGCAACTAGATGTTCACGTGATATTCTTCGCAGTGCCAAAAACAGTGGTGCGGATGTGGTCATAACCACATGTCCCTTGTGTCAGTTTAATCTTGATGATCGTCAGCCGGAGATTCAAAAAAGTGATCCCGGTTTCAGCTCGATTCCGGTCGTCTACTTTACCCAATTGCTGGCTTTGGCCCTTGATCTACCGGCTGAAGAACTGGGTTTTGAACGTAACCTTATCGATCCTCTTCCAATACTAAAGGAAAAGGGCGTAATAGCTTAAATAAAGGCTTAATTGATGGGTGAATTAATAGAATTAACCGGTTTGAAAGATGGTGAGCCGGTAACCTGCGTCGCTGTCTTTGGCGACCATGCTGATTTTGAAAGTGTGCCGGTCGATCGTCGGGTGATGGTGATTGGCGGTGGAATCACCGGGATTACTTCAGCTGTCGACTTGGGCAATGCCGGTTATCAGGTTATGTTGGTCGATCGGTTGCCGTCGATTGGCGGACGCATGCTCCAGCTTTCTGAAACCTTTCCGACCTTAGATTGTGCCCAATGTACCTTGACTCCGCGAACTGTCGAATCCGGGCAGCATCCCAATGTGCTATTAAAAACCAGTTGTGAGGTAGAGGGCCTTAAAGGAGAGCCGGGTGATTTTACGGTTTCTATACGTCAGAAGATAACCTATGTCGATTGGAATAAATGTACCGGTTGTGGAACCTGTATTCAGAAATGTCCTAGTCAAAGTATTGCTCTCTTCGAGCGTGATGCCGGGCGTATGACAGCAATCTACACCCTCTCTCCCCAAGCCGTGCCCAATAAACCGGTGATAGATGCTGAGCGTTGCCGTTACCTGACTTTGGGTAAATGCGGAGTTTGTGCTAAATCATGCCCGGTTGAAGCTATCGATTATGAACAACAAGAGAGTTTTTTCGAGGTTCGTGTCGGTGCCATAATTGTGTCCACCGGGTTTGATATTTACGATTGGAAAAATAAGATGCCGGAATACGGCGGCGGCAATATCCCTGATGTCATTGATGGCCTGACTTTTGAACGCTATCTCTCAGCTTCCGGGCCGACGGCCGGAGCTATGATTCGTCCTTCCGATGGGAAGCTAGTTAAAGATATCGTTTTTATCCAGTGTGTTGGTTCCCGAAATCCTGAATTTCATAAAGCGTATTGTTCCAGGGTTTGTTGCATGTATACCGCTAAACATGCTCGGCTCTATAAACATGGTGTTCATGACGGCCAGGTTTATATTTTTTATATCGATATTCGTTCTACAGGAAAGGGTTACGAACAGTTTATCCAGCAATCGGTCTCTGAAGAAGAGATTCTATATATTCGTGGTCGGGTCGCGAAACTCCATCGTGACGGTGATAAAGTTATGGTACAGGGAGCTGATACTCTGACCGGAAAGAAAATTGAAATCGCTGCTGATATGGTTGTTCTGGCAGCTGCCATGGTACCCAATGATGGGGCCAAGGAGCTGGCTGATATTCTTGGTATCAACTATAATGATGACGGCTTTTTCATCGAAGATAATTATAAGCTTGCGTCGGTGGAAACCGGTCAGCAGGGGATTTATCTCGCTGGTTGTTGTCAGGGGATCAAAGATATTGCCGATTCCGCTGCCCAGGGTAGTGCCGCATCCAGTAAAGCCATGGTTCTTCTTTCCTCAGTCAGACGCCAGAAGCAGGAAGCAGTTTAATGGAAAAGAAATTAGGTGTATTTATTTGTTGGTGTGGTTCCAATATCGCAGCTAGTATTGATGTTGACCAAGCTGTAGCTGAGGCGGAAAAACTGGACGGAGTCGTCCATGCCGAAAACTACATGTACATGTGCTCCGATCCGGGCCAACAACTGGTCAAAGATACGATTGTCGAAAAAGGTCTTGATGGGGTTGTGGTTGCTTGCTGTTCTCCGCGTATGCATGAAAATACATTTCGTAAAGCGGCAGGTTTGGTAGGTATGAACTCCTATTTGTTGGAGATTGCCAATATTCGTGAGCAGTGTAGCTGGGTGCATCAGAATAATAAACCTCTGGCGACCGCCAAAGCAGTCAGTATTATTGAGGGAACCCTTGACAAGGTTAAGGAAAATCTTCCTTTAGAAACGATCACCATCGACATAACCAAACGGAATTGTGTCGTCGGCGGCGGGATTGCCGGAATCATGGCAGCTCTTGATTTGGCCAATGCCGATTATGACGTAGCCATAATCGAAAAGGAACCGGCTATCGGCGGCCACATGTCCCAGATCAGTCAGACCTTTCCCTACTTTCAGAACGTACCTGAATTGCTGCAGAAAAAAATCGATGAAGTCAACGCTCATCCTCGCATCAAGGTCTATCTCAATTCTGAAGTTGAAATCTTGGATGGTTATGTTGGTAATTTCAATGTAACAATTCGTACTCAGCCAGCTTTTGTCGATCCTGCCAAGTGCACCGCCTGCGGTAAATGTCTTGAGGTTTGCCCGGTTTCCGTGGCTGACGAGTTTAACCGGGGCTTAAGCCAGCGGGGCGCAATCTTTCGTTATAATCAGACGGAAGCGGCCCGCATTCCGGTATTGCAGCAGGTCGATTGTCTCCATTTTGTTGATGTGGAAGACGCTGAAATGGATGCTGGTGCGGGTGTAAGATGCCGAGCCTGTGTTGATGTTTGCCCGGAAAATGCTATCGACTTGGGAGCCATTCGTACGCTTAATGAAGAGTTTGTCGGGGCCATCGTTATGGCCACCGGTTATGATCTCTACAGTCCGGCAAAAATGCCGGAATATGGGGCCGGAAAACTTCCCGACGTTATCGATGCTCTTGCCTTTGAACGCCTGCTCGATCCTCAGGGGCCGACCGGAGGCCGGATAGTGCGTCCTTCAGATGGTAAAGTCCCGAAAAATGTTGTCTTTATCCAGTGTGTCGGTTCGCGTGATCCGGAACGCCATAAAGCTTACTGTTCCCGGGCCTGCTGTATGTATACGGCGAAACAGGCACGCCTCTATCGGCAACAGGTCGAAGACGGGACAGCCTATATCTCCTACATGGATATTCGTTCCGACAGCCGCGACTTTGAAGAGTTTGTTCAACAGGGTATGGAGGAGGAGAAGCTTGTCTATATTCGTGGTCGGGTTGCCAAAGTGATTGAGGAAGATGGTATACTCAGGGTTTTCACCAGTGATACCTTGAGCAGTCGCCAGTTTGAGATTGAGGCCGATCTCGTGATCTTGGCAATGGCCATGGAGCCTAAAGCCGAGACCCGTGAACTGGCCAAGAAGATGAATGTTACGATTGACGGCGACGCTTTTCTTTCCGAGACCCATATTAAGCTCTATCCGGTCGAGAGTTCGACCAAAGGGGTCTATCTTGCCGGTTGCGGTCAGTCGCCCAAGGATATCACCGATACGGTCACTCAGGCTCTAGCGACCGCCGGCAAGATTTTGACCATGTTCTCGAATGAGACCCTGATGGCTGATCCCCTGATCGCCGAAGTTAAGAATGATATCTGTAGTGGTTGCGGTGTCTGCATCGATATTTGCCCTTACGGAGCTCGTTTGATGAATGATTTTACACGGATCTCCGATGTCAATCAGGCCGTATGCCAGGGATGTGGTGCCTGTATTGCGGCCTGTCCCAATAAAGCCTGTGAACTGATTAACTCCACATCCCGTCAATTTATTCGGATGATTGGTGATTTTGCCGGTAAAGCCGAGGCGGTGTAAAGAATATGGCTGAAAATCTTTTGCAAAAAGTGATGGCTGAGAGTGA
>JAUVDU010000317.1 GCA_030595135.1 Deltaproteobacteria bacterium
AATCCGAAAAATACCGGCTGCCCCGGGTTTTTGTAAACCACCCCGAGAAATTATTAAATCTAATTTTCCCCGGTCTGCGCCATTTTGGGTTAAGAATTTGTGGACTGCTATTTTGAGGCGCTCAACTAGTAGATTAAATCCACTCTGGTTATATAGTTCATGGTTGTCATGAAGTCCGAGTGGCAAAGTCGTGCTGAACGGTTCAGCATCGCCCTTGTCCAGAGCCAGTTTGATCGTTGTTGAACCAATATTTATAGCTAAAATCATAGACATGATAATTATTTCCGAGAAAAATTATAGGCGACCAGGCCGAGGGTGATTTCAGCAACTCTTTCGGAAACCGTCAGGGGAGCTGAGTTCAATAACAGGTGACGATCTGCCGCCAGCAGAACTCCGATGGTCGGCACTTTGCCAATGTATTTAAGGAAGGTCGAGAAAAAATATGAGCTGTTGGTATCAGGCAAAATATAGAGATCAAAATTGCCTGATTTTTTACTTTCCACCCCCTTGCGCTGAGCTGCAACCTTACTTAAAGCACAATCAATATCCAAGGGGCCGGTGACCTGTAAAAACTTGCCGAACTGATGGCGAACTGACATCTGCGCCAATATTGCAGCGGTTACGGTCGCTGGAAGTTTAGGATTGACGGTTTCAATCGGAGCCAGGGCCGCAGCATAGATCTTTCGTCTGAAAATATGTTTGAGAAAAGGGGTTACGGTTTCTAATTGTTTAATTCTGTTTTCCAGGGTTGGGGCAACGGCGACCAGTGGGTCAATGGCGAAAAAAGTTTGTTTCCGGTTGCAGTCATAAAAAGCCGCAAGATAAACCGATTTTTGGTCAAGAAACCCGCCTTCCAGATGCGAAGCGATAAATTGTTGTCTTTTTTCGTGGCCCTGGATAATCAGATCAGCCTCTTGCCGGATACAACATTCATGGGCCATTTGCGCAGAAGCATACATTGAAGTAGATTGACGAAAGTCATGCATGTCGGGGAGTTTGCGCGGCCCGATAAATATGGGTTCGGTGATCAGCCCCTTCTTTTTAACGATAGTCAGGGCTTTTAATAATGCTTCATCGGTTGCATACGAAACCACGCACCGCTGTGGCTTGAGCCGCTCGGCTCGCCGTCGGATTTCCGGATATAAATTAATCATTGTTCAACCTCCGGCGCTCGGCGACTAAAGCCACTCCAAAAATAATTTCTCGCATAATGGCTTCGGCAAGATCAGATCGCGAAGGTACGATTACCGGCCCCATAGACGTATAACAACATGAGACCCGGACAATATCTTTAATAAAAAAGTCAAGTTTGGCAATCATATTTCCAGTATTAAGGTCGGGCATCAGCATTATGTGCGGCAGCTTGTTGAGATTGACAAAGTTGTCATGATCCTCCAGAAGAACCTTTTTGAGAACTTGGGCTTCAAGTCGTTTATAGGTGCCCGAGTTAGTGCTGTCTTTAATAATCGGGGTTTTTTCAAGCTTAAAACGCTTATGTTTATCTTTTAGATTGGCACTGTCGGAGACCAGTTCCATCACTTCCGGGCAGGTGTAACCTAACAGTGGCATAATTTGTAGAGCGTTGTTCAGGATGGCTCTCTTTTCACTCTCGCTGGGAGCAATATTAGTCCCGGTATCGGTAAAAAGAACTAGGTGGTCGCAGCCTTTTATATCCCAGAAGGTCTGGACGCTGATTACGGCTTCTTCTTGCCGGGTTTTCATCTGGGCAATGATCGCCCGGTAAACATAGCTGGTCGGAATCTGCCCCTTGCTTACCATCTCAACCTCTCCCGAGGACAACATGTTCATGGCCGTATTGGCAATTTCTTGTCGATTGGCAACTTCGATAATACGGGTCGTATCGAGATCATAATTTATCTTGCCGGCAGCTTTCTCAATAACCGTGCGGCGACCAATTAAGACCGGCTCAATAAAGCCACGCTGACGGGCATCTTTTACCGCGAGCATGAATTCATGATCTTCGGGGGCTATAATTGCAGTTATCACGGGCTCAGCAGCTTTTGCCAACGCCTCCATCTCTGACAGTGAACTTATCATCTATATCTCCTTTTGCAGATCCCCGGAGGTCATAATTTTGAAAAGTGGGTAGAGCGGATTTTTACGGTAAATAGCCAAGGTGTAATCGTGGATCTCCTGGGAAAATGCGGTCGAGCAATCTTCCAGAATTACAGCTTTAAAGTCGTGACAGAGGGCATCCATCGCCGTGGTCAGAACGCAGAAGTTGGTGGCGATGCCGGCCACGGCTAACAGGGTGATCTGCTGTTCATGCAAGGTCTTTTCCAGGTCGGTACCAAAGAAGGCGGAAAAACGCGGTTTCGGGAGCCAGAGATCCTCTTTTTGCATCTCCAGATCGTCCACGACTTCAGCTCCTTTCGTACCGGCTATGGCGTGGGGGTGCATGTATGAAGTAAAGATAAAATCATCCTCTTGAAAAGCGTCGGTCGAAAAGATGATCGGGAACCCTTTTTCCCTGAATTGGGCTATCGTTCGATTGATAGAGGGAATTATTTCCCGAGCCAAAGGGGTGATAGGATAGCCTTTATCCTCAGCAAAATAATCCTTGACCATATCTATTATAATAAGTGCCGGTTTTTCTGTTTTCATTTTTTTTATAACTCCTTTCTTTCATGTTGTTGGCAATGGGTCTCTTTAGTAAAGACAATCAGTATAGCACTTAGTACGGCCCAAGTTAACATCAATGAGAAACCGGTGCGATAGGCATCAAAATTGTAGAGCTTGACCCCGTGCAAAATTTTCCCTTGCCATTTCATGTCCAATATCCAGCCGACTGCCGGTTGCATGATCATGGGGCCGGTCATTACGCCCATATTGATGATTCCGGAAACGGTACCACCAAGATCAGAGGGAACTGATTCTTTTATAAAGGCAAAACTGATGATCATACCGCCGGATGCCAGACCGGCGCAGGAAATTATGGAGAGAACCCCCAGCCCCGATACTTTCAGTCTTCCGGTTTCGGATCAGGATTTCTATTTTCGACTCCCATTTGATCTGCTTGATCCATTACTTTATTGTTGGGAGTATAAAATTTCGTCAGCCGAGACCGCAAAATCGGTCGATCTGAAGGAAGATCAGGTTAAAAGAGTTTTCCGGGATTTTGAATCAAAATTTAATTCGACCGATCATATCAGGCGACCCCCAACTGCTTTGGAGAGAGATTGGAGTAGTTTTAAGAAATAATTTCCTA
>JAUVDU010000157.1 GCA_030595135.1 Deltaproteobacteria bacterium
CCGCACGGACAGCAAAGCCAACAGCGTGAATGGCGGAGGAGTGATCAAAACCGAAAGGTACCAGGCGGTTGTTCCAACCAACCTGAGTTCCAGCTTCGACAACCTGTTTAGCGAAACTTGTACCATTCTCATTGTTAGAGGCCATGAATACATAGATGCCTTTTTCTTGCAACTCTTTAGCAATTCCTGCAGCAACTTCAGGTGTAGATGCTGCACCAACGACGGCGGCAAAACCAGGGGCGGAGCCATCAACAAATTCAACCCCACGTTTACGCAGGATAACATCGTCAGCGGCACCGAGCCACATTTCGGCATCGGTCTCTTCCGGATCTTCTTTGCAGTCCAAATACGGAGAGTCGCCAATATATTTAAGGGCTTCTTCCATATCAAAAGCAAAAAGGGCAGCCATACCGGAGTCGAGGCCAGGTCCCAAGTAGGGAGTCCAGCAATTGTCGACCGGCACATCGGCCAGCAACTGACGACATTTCTCCATGATCGGCAGCATATCACCTAGAGTTTCAACTTTTTCACCGGTAATACCGTAGATGACAGGCAGATAATAGGCGGTATTGGGCAGGGCAACGGCTTGATCTTTACCATACTTTTCGATGGCTGCGTTAATTTTGCCTTCAACTCGGTCAACGACTACATTAGCGCCACGAATTCCGGCACCGATTACTTGTTTAGACATATCTTAATTCTCCTAAGTGCAGACTTCTTGTCTGCTTTGCACAAGATTATTAATTGTTAGTGTCTGATTATGCCATCAATTCGTCGATACATTCTTCGACCAGCTTGACTGCTTTGGGGTTGCGCATGATCAGCAAATTGGAACCGGCAACAGCCATATCCAGAGCCGTGATCGCTTCCCACAAAACGCCACGTTTTTCCTGGTCGGGTCCGAAACCGGGCTCTTCTTTATCGGTCAGCATAACTTCACGAGCTTTCCAACACTCTTTACCAATGTCGTTGATTATCGGGCACTGCATCTTCTCATCATTTTGCGCGAGCGCGGCGAGAGAGATACGTTCCATAACCGAGTAGCTGTACTCAACTCCGTAACCGAGAGCAGCAGTTGAAGGCTCCATGATGATCTTGTTCATGGGTAGGCCTAAATTGCTGATCAGGATGTTCATCTGTTTGGCCATGTTGACATCGATCGGACTCTGAGAGACTACGGCATGACCATAACCGAGAGCAGCAGCTGCGATCTTTTTGTAGTTCTCTTCAACCGCCGGGCCGACGAGCAGGTTTTTGCCTTCGTTGACTTCGCAGACTTTGGCCAGAACTTCAGCATCTTTTTCGACGTTACCACTGCCCCAGACGACCAAAGGAACCGATATCGCGTCGAGCATCTTAGCGACCAGATCGGCAGCATAAGCAGCATCCTTGTCATCGCCGTTAGGATCGGTTGAAATAAGCTGTAAACAGATCGCTTTGGCTCCGTATTCTTCAACGTTCTTTTTGGCCCAGGCGATCGGGTCATTGATTACATCCTTGAAAGGATCGACTACAGCAGCCGGCCAGTCGGGGCTGACTACGTCGTAAACTTCCATAGCGACGATCGGTTTGTTCGGCAGTTCACCGTCAAATGTGGCGAAAGGCATGGTTGCCTGGCCGCCCACGGTGATTGCCTGGTCGCCGCTGCCAAAAGTCAGGGTGCCCATTTTTCCTGAATACTTCTCTGTCTGTGCTGAAAATGCCATCAGTTATTCCTCCTGTAAGAGTTGATGGGGTTAGTTGCTTTTAGTTATTTAACTAAAACAAGGTTTTATAATTAACGCCATAGCGGCTGAGTTGTTGAACTTTATTATTTCCGATGATCATACTGTACATTGTATATTTGCAAAGCGCGGGACTATAAACACATCCGCGAAATTAATTCAAGAAAAATATTGCCTGAAATCTAGAACCGCCTCTTAGTAAGGAAATATTTTCGGCATTACTTTACCAACTTCCTGAAAAGAGATGGCGTCAGCCGGAAGCTTGACTGTGGCTTTGCCTTCCCGATCAAACTTGGCCAGCAGGGGATCGTCGGGAATAACTCCGGCCAGTTCAATGCCGATTTCATCAATTAAGGTGTAGGCTTCATCGACCAGCTTACCGTCGATGGCCCGGTTAATGACCAAAGCTATGCGACCGACTCGAAGATTTAACTCTTCGACCAGATCCTTAATCCGCCCCGCCGTTCTGATACCCCGCAGGCTGGGGTCAGAGACCACTAAAAGGAGGTCGATATCTTTCATCAGAAGACGGCTCAAATGTTCCATGCCGGCCTCATTATCGATGACGACATAGTCATACTCTTTGACCATGAAGTCGATAAATTTGGTGCAAAGAGCGTTGGCGTAACAGTAGCAGCCAGCGCCTTCGGGACGACCCATGGTCAAGAGATCAAAGATGCCGGTCTCAACCAAGAGGTTCTGGATATGATACTCCATGTAGGCCTCTTTGGTCATGCCGTGCGGGACATCGGTTTTCATTCCTTCCCTAAGTGCGCCAATATTGCCGGGTACCTCGACATCCAAGACTTCACCTAAATTAGCGTTAGCGTCGGCATCAACGGCTAAGATCGGTTTCATTCCCTGTTCCGACATCCAGCGCAGGATCAGGCCGATTAAAGTTGTTTTTCCAGTTCCGCCCTTACCGGCGATTGCGATCGATTTTCCCATAATTTTTATTTACCCTATTTTAGCATTTCCATGGTTTTTGGAAAGGCGTTGGTGTCGGTGTGCGGCAGAAACTGAGCCGCCACATACTCATCCATGAATTTCATGTTGTTGGCGAGCTCGATATTGGTCATCATCTCGGCGATATTTCGGGCTTGATCCATCATCTCCCGAGAAACCGAGACCAGGCGCTCACCGAGGAGGGCTCCATTACCGACAAACATGAATTTTTCTACGTCAATTTCGGGCAGGAGACCGATGGTGATGGCTCTTTCCAAGTTAATATATTTGCCGAAACCGCCAGCGATAACAAAACTATCGAGTTCAGCAAAGGTGAGGCCGACACTCTCTAAAAGAATTTTACAGGCCGCGTAGATGGCTCCTTTAGTGCGGATAATATTGTCAATATCACCTTCGGTAATGGTGATATCATCAATCCCTTCGGCACTCTGATCAGCTTTGGCGACAACATATTCCCAGCCGGTTTCACTTTTACGAACCCGGTCGGTTTTAAGTTCTTGGTTAAATTTGCCGTTGGGCTCAATCAGGCCGACGAGCAGCATTTCGGCAATCGCATCAATAACCCCGGAACCACAGATACCGAGGGGTTTTTCTTTGCCGATGGTGAGCAACATCGGTTCATAGGTTTGCGGGTTGATCCGCACCTGTTCAATGGCGCCGGTGGTCGCCCGCATCCCATATTTAAGGCCGCCGCCTTCAAAGGCCGGGCCCGCCGAACAGGAGGTACAGACGAGCCAGTCGCAGTTGCCTAAAACAAGTTCGCCATTGGTGCCGACATCAAGAAACAGGGTGAGCTCTTCGCGTTGAAAAATTCCTGAGCCTAAGGTACCGGCAACAATATCGCCACCTACATAAGAAGCTACTGCGGGAAAGGTGTAGACATGGACGTAATCGGGTAGTTTAAGGCCCAAGTCGATGGCTCTAACCGGGGGGAAAAAGTTCGCGGTCGGCACATAAGGGTCTTCACGCAGGTATTTGGGGTCGATCTCAAGAAAGAACTGACTCATGGTGGTATTTGCCGCGACTACCAGATGGGAGATCTGATCTTTTTCAATGCCGCCCTTGTTCACCAGATTATCAATTATCTCATTAAGATCTTTAATTATCTCGCGGTGCAGTTCATTTAAGCCATCACCTTTTTGTGAGTAGACGATACGGGTGATAACATCTTCACCAAAGCGCACCTGTGAATTATATTTGGCATCTGAGGCGACCAGCAATTCACTGTCGAGGTCGTCGATAACCGAGCGTTCTTCGGCTTGGTGCGAGGCGTTAAGGTTTAAGAGTTGGCCTTGAACCGTGGTCGTGCCGATATCTATTATAATCGAGTAGTTTTTATCTCTGGTATCCCCTGCCTCGACGTCGATAAGTTTAAGGCCTTTGGGGTTGTAGACTATAGTAACCGTGACTTGCCATTTAGCATCCCGCAAAAGACGGGGCAGGCGGCGCAGGAGGAAGTAGTCAGCGGAGATATTTTCAAGTTGGTGTTCATTTTTAAGTTCCCGCATGAGGCGACCTAAGTCGCTTAAGTTGTCGTCAAGCGTGGGGGCGGGTAACTCAATATAATATTTAAAAACGGCGGGGTTGATCTTAACGCCCTGAACCAGGGAGTTGAGGTCACGGGCCATCAGGGTATGCTGTTTTTGGCCTAAATCTTTTCTTAAAACAGAGTTGTCGATGCGTGATTCCGGTGGAATCGTTACGGTCAGATCATCAACGACTTTAGTGGTACAGGCGAGGCGATAGCCTTTTTCCCAATCTTCCGGGCTGATCTTGGCCGACTGCTCGGATTCGGCTCGGCCTTGCTCAATAATTACCCGACATTTTCCGCAACCACCGTTACCGCCGCAGGAGGCATTAATATGGACTCCTGCCGCAATCGCAACCCGAAGCAGGTTTTCTCCATCGCGGAAAACGTCAACCGTAAGGTCGTTGGGTTGGAAGGTTACTTGGTGGATAGGTTTGGGCATAGATTTTTTTGTTGGTTATGAATTGTGTACGTGAATTAAGGTACAGTCAAAAATCGTTATAAAAAAAAACTCTAAAGACGAAAAAGCTGGAGTACGAGGAAAGGGTATCTTCCTCGTACTCCAGTTTCTTGGAGTTGTCTGCCAGAGCCCTGAAGTTTGAACTCCAAGGCCCTGGTTTTTTTTAGCAATGAGCTGGCTAAAGTTGAAGTTCTCTAGAAAAGACCTTTAACTTGACCAGTTGCGGTGTCGACATCGATACGACGATAAGCCGGATCGGAAGCCGTACCCGGCATCAGTTTAATTGTACCGGAAAGCGGCACGCAGAAACCAGCGCCCTGATAGATAAGGACGTCGCGGATCGGGAAGATAAAACCTTTCGGACGACCCTTCAAAGCCGGATCGTGGGAGAGAGAGAGATGAGTTTTGACCATGCAAGTTCCGAGTTTGGAGAGTTCGGGGTCATTGTCGATCATCTCAATCTTCTTCAAAGCTTCATCAGTGAAGGATGCACCGTCGGCACCATAAACTTCGGT
>JAUVDU010000012.1 GCA_030595135.1 Deltaproteobacteria bacterium
CTTGGTAACACTACGGCAGCGATTGGTAAAGGTTTTGCCATCGGTTCCGCTGCTCTTACGGCTCTTGCTCTTTTCTCCGCTTACAGTTCGGCGGTTGGCCTGAAAGTTATCAACCTGACTAATCCGATGGTTGTTATCGGACTCTTCCTTGGTGGTATTGTTCCTTTCATGTGTGGCGCTCTGACCATGTCTTCAGTTGGTAAAGCTGCTTACGCGATGGTTGAAGAAGTTCGCCGTCAGTTTCGGGAAATCCCCGGGATCATGGAAGGTACCGGTAAGCCTGAGTATGATAAGTGTATTGAAATTAGTACTGACGCCTCTCTTAAAGAGATGATTGTTCCTAGTATGTTGGCCATTCTGGCTCCGATTGTAGTTGGTTTTGCCCTCGGCGCTGAAGCTTTGGGCGGGATGCTGGCTGGTGCGACCTTGACTGGTGTCTTCATGGCTCTTTTTATGTCCAATGCCGGTGGCGCTTGGGATAATGCCAAGAAGTACATTGAGCAGGGCAATTGTGGTGGTAAAGGTTCCGACGCCCATAAAGCTGCGGTTACCGGCGACACGGTTGGCGATCCTTTCAAGGATACCTCCGGTCCGGCCATGAACATCTTGATCAAATTGATGTCTATTGTCTCTTTGGTTATTGCTCCTCTGTTGCTGAAAATGTAAGAGAATAGAGACTGTTATTTTAAGTCTAAGGCCAGCGCTCACAAGGCGCTGGCCTTTTTACGTCTTGACAAAGAGGGTGCTCTTTAGCTAGTTAGTTACAGTTTTTATTTATAGCGTTATAATTGATGGTGGAGTTAAATTATGTCAGGTCATAATAAGTGGAGTAGTATTAAACATAAGAAAGGTGCGGCTGATGCCAAGCGGGGTAAGATTTTTACCAAGATAATCAAGGAGATTATTGTTGCGGCCCGAGGTGGTGGGGGTGATCCTGATATGAATCCCCGTTTACGGACGGCTATTGCTACAGCTAAATCCGCGAATATGCCGAAAGACAATATCGAACGGGCGATCAAGAAAGGCAGCGGCGATCTCGATGGGGTCAATTACGAAGAGTTTACGTATGAAGGTTATGGACCGGGTGGGGCCGCCATTTTACTTGATATCCTGACTGACAATAAAAACCGAGCGGCCGCCGATGTCCGTTATATTTTTAATAAAGGCAATGGTAATTTAGGTGAAAACGGGTGTGTCGCCTGGATTTTTGAGACCAAAGGTGTGATTATTTGCGAGCGTGATAAGGTCGATGCGGAAAACCTCTTTGAGCTTGCGCTTGAGGCCGGAGCTGATGATGTTATCGATGAACCGGGTGCAGAGATTATAGAGGTCCATACCGCTCCTGACGCTTTCGAGGAAGTTCGTTTGTCCTTAGAGAATGCGGGGATCGAGATGGTTTCGGCCGAGGTCGACAAGGTTCCTTCAAATACGGTTGACCTGGAGGGTAAGCACGCTGAGCAGATGTTGCGCTTGATGGATAATCTTGAAGATTGTGACGATATCCAAAAAGTCTACTCTAATTTTGATATCGATGATGCTCTTCTGGAAGAGCTGCAAGGTTAAAGGTTGTATGTTGGTTTTAGGCGTAGATCCCGGCAGTGCGGTTACCGGGTTTGGTTTTGTTGAAAGTGTTGCCGGTCAGCTCAGTTATTGTCATGATGAGCAGTTAAAACTGCCGGCTAAGGCCGATGTCGGCGAGAAGTTAGCGTTACTTTATGATCATACGTCGGACTTGCTGGTCAAATATAAGCCGGATCAACTGGCGGTTGAAGGGATCTTTTACGGCAGTAACGTGAAAAGTATGTTGGTTTTGGGCCAGGCGCGCGGAGCCGTGATGGTCGCCGGGGCAAAATTTAATCTCGCTATCCATGAATATCCACCGGCTCTGGTCAAACAGGCTGTAGTCGGTTATGGTAAAGCAACCAAGGAGCAGATTCAGCACATGGTTAAATTGTTGTTAAAAATCCCGGCGCTTGCCGGTGAACATGCGGCCGATGCGCTGGCGGTTGCAATATGTCACCACCATCAGGCCCGCCTGCAAGATTGGCAGCGATCATGATTGGCCGAATCCGCGGGTTATTGGTTTATAAAGGGAGTGATGAAGTTATTGTCGAGGCTGCTGGAGTAGGTTATCGATTGTCGATTTCGGCGACTACCGGTGATCAGCTTCCCGCCGTAGAAGAAGAGGTGGTTTTGTGGGTTACGACAAAACTCCGGGATGATGCGATTCATCTTTACGGTTTTTTCGAACGTAGTGAACAGATGATGTTTCTGCGTCTGCTTAAAGTTAATGGCGTCGGGCCTAAGTTGGCCTTTGCGATTATCTCTGGGGGTGATCTGGGTCGGCTTGAGGGCCAACTCATTAATCAGGAGGTTGAAGAGCTGGCTAAATTGCCGGGAGTCGGAAAAAAACTTTCCCGCCGGCTGGTGTTGGAGCTTGGAGAACTATTGAAAAAGGAACTCGGTGAGCTGCCATTGTCGGATCTTGCCGGTCATCCGGCAGGGGGCTCGGTTAAGAGCAGTATCCTGGCCCAGGAGTTGTTGGCCGCCCTGCAAGCTTTAGGTTATCGAAGTAGTGAGGTTGAGACGATTACGACCAGGCTGTTGCGAGATCATCCGGGATTAGGGCTTGAAGCACTTCTGAAGCTGGTTTTACAGGAGTTGCATAGTGGCTGATGAACGTCTGATGGAGGCCTCTGTAATTGAGGCTGATGGCTCCATTGAAGAGGGCTTACGACCGCAACAGCTCGTAAACTATGTCGGCCAGAAAAAGGCACTAACCAATCTCAAGGTCTTTATTGAGGCGGCCAGAGGCCGGGCTGAAGCTCTTGATCACCTGCTTCTTTATGGCCCTCCGGGTTTGGGGAAAACAACCCTGTCCCGTATTGTTGCCGCTGAAATGGGGGCTCAGATACGCGGTACATCAGGGCCGGCAATCTCTCGAGCCGGTGATTTGGCAGCTATTCTGACTAACCTACAACCCCATGATATTCTTTTTATCGATGAAATTCATCGTCTTAACCGGGTTGTCGAAGAGATTCTCTATCCAGCTCTAGAAGATTTTAAGATCGACATTATTATTGGTCAGGGCCCGGCGGCGCGTTCCATCTCCCTTGATTTGCCGCCCTTTACCTTGGTCGGAGCCACCACCAGGGTCGGACTTCTCTCTTCACCTTTACGGGATCGTTTTGGCATTGTCATGCGGCTTGAATTTTATCAGGTTGATGAACTGGCCAAGATTATTGTCCGTTCGGCCCGAATTCTTGGAATAAAAATTGATGATGAAGGAGCTTTGGAGATCGCCCGGCGTTCAAGGGGGACTCCCAGAATTGCTAATCGCCTCCTCAAACGGGTGCGGGACTTTGCCCAGGTTGATGGCCTTGATTTTATCTCTCAGCCCACAGCGGCCAGTGCTCTTAACAGTCTTGAAATTGATGAGCGCGGTTTTGACAATCTTGACCGACTCTTTATGGATGCGATTATTAATAAATTTAATGGCGGCCCGGTCGGAATTGAGACCCTGGCGGCGATGCTGAACGAGGAATCGGATACTTTGGAAGATGTATGCGAGCCATTTTTGTTGCAGGCCGGTTTTTTGGCTCGAACTCCTAGGGGCCGGGTGGTGACTCGCCTGGCTCGTGAATATTTTACCTGAAAGTGTATAATATTACATTGGTACTTGACTTTTCCCCGTGGTTGTTGTTACTACTTGTGTAGTAAAAGAAAACTTTAACACATAGGGTGGTTATGGCGAGTTTTGCTGAATTTGCTGTTCGTGATTGGGTCGCTTATGTCGTCGGTCGGCAAAATATCCAGAAAGGCTTATTGGCTTCATTTTTGGAGCGTGAATTTGGTTTCCTTTGTCAAGTGGCTGAGAAAGAGCAGGATCAGCCGCCGATCGAACTGGTCGGTGATCGTCATCTGTTATTGTTACGTGATTGTTCCGGTGATGATGCTGAAACTATAACCTCCTATCTTGATGGTTTTGGCGATCGGCTGTTGGGTGATGATAAGATTTATGTCGCTCTGATTAATCTCGACCCCGTTCTCGATATTGAAGCTGCGATGTTGCGTCGAGGGGTGCGCGGGGTTGTTAATGCCAATGCCGCCCCTAAGCTTCTGGTTCGCTTTATCCACGCGGTTGTTGGCGGAGAACTCTGGTTTCCACGTCACTTGGTCAGTCGTTGTATTCTTGAAAGTCGAGGGCAAGTTTCTAATAATGATGACAATGATCCTAAGATGCCACTTTTGACGGTAAGCTTGTCTGAGCGGGAGCGAGAAGTCTTAATGGAAATTGGTGGTGGTTCGACTAATGATCAGATTGCAGATCATCTCTGTATCAGTCAACATACCGTGAAAAGTCATATCTATCGTATTTTTCGTAAGATCAATGTTCCCAATCGGCTTCAGGCGGCACTCTGGGCTTCCAAGTATCTTTCCTGACCAGTTTTTTTCAAAAAATAATACTATTTTCATACTTTTGACTGATTGATTTTTATAGAATCTTATAGTAGATTTAGAATACATTAGGATATGAGTTAGAAGTAATCAGCCTTGCTGTGAAAATGTAGTTAGAAATTATAAGATAAAACAGGTGATGTTATGGAAAGAAGAGTAGTGACCAGATATAATCTTCAGGTTCCGGCCCATGTTGAAACTTTGCTTGGTGGGGGTCTGCAGACGTTTGAATGGAAAACCCGTGATGTCTCTTCCAGTGGAGCTTTTCTTTTGACTGAAGGCCAGATGTTGGAAAACGGGACTGATATCAAGGTCAATCTCTTTCTCAACTCTTTTTCAGGAACCGGTTCATGGGTTAAAATGAATGGTCGGGTGGTACGCATTGAGAGTGAAGGGGTAGGAGTCTGTTTCGATGGCCACTATCAGTTTGTCAGCGAAGTACCTGATCTTGATATGTAGTTGAAGGATCTGAAATAGTGCTTAGTATTTATAAAGACCAGGGCAGCGTTGCTGTACTGGTCTTTTTTAGTTGAAAGGGGGCAAAATTTATGACTGTATTGGTAACCGGGGCTGCCGGTTTTATAGGTTTTCATGTTAGTCGGAGGCTTTTAGCTGATGGGGTAATGGTTGTCGGACTCGACAATCTTAATGATTACTATGATGTCGGTCTGAAAAAAGATCGACTTGAAATTTTATGCAAAGAGAAGAACTTCTCATTTGCCGAACTTGATTTGGTTGATAGCAACGGGATGCAAAAGCTCTTTAAAGAGAGCTCCTTTGAGCAGGTCATCAATCTTGCTGCTCAGGCCGGGGTTCGTTATAGTTTGGAAAATCCCAAGGCCTATGTGGATAGTAATCTCTCCGGTTTTCTCAATATACTCGAAGGCTGTCGCCATAACCAGGTGGGACATCTAATCTATGCATCATCAAGTTCAGTCTATGGTCTCAACACTCGGATGCCATTTTCCGTGCATGACAATGTTGATCACCCGCTAAGTCTCTATGCTGCCAGTAAGAAGGCCAATGAGCTCATGGCTCATGCCTACAGCCATCTTTATGATATGCCGGTTACGGGTTTACGTTTTTTTACGGTTTACGGGCCTTGGGGGCGGCCGGATATGGCTCTCTTTCTCTTTACTCGGGCTATTTTGGCAGGAGAGCCGATACAGGTATTTAATCAAGGTAGAATGCAGCGTGATTTTACCTATATTGATGATATTGTTGAGGGGATTGTTCGTCTTCTTCCCCAACTTCCAGCCCCCAATAGCGACTGGAACGGAGCTTCACCTGATCCCGGCACTAGTCCGGCCCCTTATCGCCTCTACAATATCGGTAATCACAGTCCGGTGAAATTGCTTGATTTTATTGCTTTAATTGAGAAGAATTTAGGTCGCAAAGCGATAAAAGAGATGCTGCCTATGCAACCTGGGGATGTTCCGGCGACCTATGCCGATGTTGCCGATCTTCAGGCGGCCGTGGACTTTAGTCCGAAAACGCCACTAGAAACAGGAATTAGAGAATTTGTGGGGTGGTATCGTGAATATTATGGATGTTAAGCTCTTACACAACTTTTGAGAATCTGATTTTACTTTTATTTCTCTGCGTCTTTGCGGGAGATGAAAAGCGTTTTCCCGCAGAGACGCAAAAAAGCAGAGAAAAATCGTGAAACCAACAGATATCATGCTTTTTAATTTAATGGATCAAAAAAAAGGCGGCTTTTAGGCCGCCCTTTTTTTGTTTAGTTTATGTTTTGTTAACCAAAGGCGCTGAATATTTTACCTGGTTGACTGGCGTTACTTGCCGCCGGGCCGCCGGCTCCGAATTGTCCATAGCTTTGCTGGAGAAGGTTGTTCTCAGGCTGCTGGTTGTCGGTACTGGTGGTCTGTGGTTCTGGGGTCGGGTTTTCATTTAAAGCTGATACCGCAACCGGCTTAGTTCTTGTGGTTTGTTCGCGCGGGTTTGGTTCCCTGGTTTCACCAATTTCGGACGGGACATTCAGAGGGGGCTGTTCAGCTTGCAACTGAGCTGCTACTTCACTTTCCGGGGAGGACGCCTGAGCTTCCAGTGTTGTAGCATCTTCGTTTGGGCTAAAGGGTGCTTGGTTTACAGGGGCTTCATTTCCCTGCTGTTGTTGTAAGGCTGCCCCCTGCTCACTTATCTCAAGTTGCTCCGTGGTCTGGGCAAAATAGTTTTCTACGGGGCTTGGGCTTGCCTCAGTCTCTTGAGCTTGTTGTTTTGGGGGGGGCGTCTCTGAGGTGTAAACTTCCGGGGCTTCAGCTCCGCGAAATACGGCTGCGGTGGTTTCTTGAGAGAGGTTGGGATTCCCGTAAAATGCATTCATTTGCGAATGTAATGATACACTGGTGCTTGCCGGTTGGGTTTCCATTTTAAACTCCTTTCTCCATATACTGTTTGTGATCTGTTTAGTGCTTTCTCATGCACAGACCCTCAGGCAGTATATTCAGCTTATTCTCTAAGCGATAACATATAAGGGCGGAAAAAGCAAATAATCGGCAAGGGTGAGAGAATTTGGAGGCCGCAGGTCACTAATTGTCTTCTTTAAATTGCAGGTTGTAAAGGTTAGCGTACTCGCCTTCCCTTTCAAGTAACTCCTGGTGACTGCCAATCTCGACGATGCGGCCATCGGCCATGGCAACAATACGGTCAGCGTGGGTGATGGTTGAGAGGCGATGAGCGATCACCAGAGTGGTGCGATCTTCCATCAAAAAGTTAATCGCATCTTGAACCTCGCGTTCAGATTCCGTATCCAGGGATGATGTCGCTTCATCAAGGATCAGGATGGGCGCATTTTTGAGCAAAGCCCGGGCAATCGAGAGACGTTGTTGCTGGCCGCCGGAGAGTTTGACTCCGTTTTCACCGACGATGGTATCGTAAGCCAGTGGTAGTTTACTGATAAATTCGTGCGCATTTGCCGATTTTGCTGCGGCAATAAGTTCTTCGTCGTTGACGTCTGCGCGACCGTAAGTGATATTATTACGCACGGTGTCATTAAAAAGAATTGTCTGTTGTGAGACGATGGCTATTTGTTGGCGAAGAGAGGCTTGAGTGAGCTCCCGAATATCATGGCCGTCGATGCTTATTTTCCCGCTCTTTACATCATAAAAACGAGGTAGAAGGTTGACCAGTGTCGTTTTGCCGCTGCCGCTGCGACCGACAATGGCAACGGTTTCA
The DNA here is from genome assembly GCA_030595135.1 of Deltaproteobacteria bacterium. Lineage (GTDB taxonomy): Bacteria > Desulfobacterota > Anaeroferrophillalia > Anaeroferrophillales > Tharpellaceae > Tharpella. The sequence continues at coordinate 7,651 of JAUVDU010000012.1, forward strand.
CCTTTTTTAATGATGAGGGAGACGTTGTCTAAAACTTTTTCTTCCTCATAGCTGAAATCAATTTCATTAAAGCATATTGTTTCATGAAAAGGAGGGAGGTCGATAGGGTTAGGGGCATCTTTTATTTCAGGTTCCGTATCTAGGAGTTCAAAGACCCGGGTGCCGGCGGCCAAGGCTTCCTGAACCTGATTGTTGCTCCGGTTGAGGCTGCGAATCGGGCCGTAAAGCATAAAGAGAGCAGTCATGAAAGAGAAGAAACTGCCCGGTGTTGAGTGACCACTGATAACCTGAGTGCCGCCATACCAGATGACGGCCGCAGCGGCCAGGCCGCCAAAGCATTCCGAAATCGGAGCCGTCAGCGATTTTACTTTAAGGCGTTTGATCATCAGACGGAAAAGTTTTTCATTGATGCGGTAAAATTCGCTGCGGTTATAAGCTTCCATGGTGAAAGCCTTGATAATCCGGATACCGGTAAAGCTCTCTTGCAAAAAGGCGGTAAGTTCAGCAACCTGAGATTGGCCTTTTTTACTGAAGCGACGTAGTTTACGGCTATATTTGATGATTGGAAAAAAGAGTAGTGGAAGAATCACGAGAGCGATGATGGCGAGCTGGCAATCGCGATAGAAGAGTACCCCGATAAGGCCTAAAGCGGTAAAAATCTGTTTCAAGAGGCCGGCGATTACACTAGAGACCGAGCGTTGGATCATGGCAATATCATAGATCACGCGAGAGGTTAAAACCCCACTGGGGATTGCCGTGAAAAATGAGAGTGAGAGGCTCTGGATATGGTAGTAGACCTCTTCTCTGATATTGGCCACAATTCGGTTGCCGACAAAGCCGATGAAATATGATTGCATGTAGTTGGCCACCCCTTTAACAATAAAAATGGCAACTAGACCAAGAGGCAGGAGTTTGAGCATCGCGGCATCTTGTTTGAGGAAAATATCATCTAGGGCAGGTTTGACCAGAAAGGCGATAGCCGAAGTCAGCAGAGAGAAGATGATCATGAAAAAGATCGATATTAAGAGCTGCGGCCAGAGAGGCTTGGCGTACTCCAGTAAACGACGGTAATTATTCATTTTCCCTCAATACACTTATTATGGCATCAGCGGCCCGCTGAGGTGCGCCGGCCTTTCCCAGCTTTTTTTTGAGGTTTTTGAGTTCCTGTCTGACCTTACGATAATTTTCAGAGTTGTCTAAGATGGTTCTCATTTTGGTTGTGATCTTTTCCGGAAGTGCATCATCCTGAATTAGTTCCGGGACAATCTCCTTTTCGGCAATCAGGTTTACGAGGCTGATGTGGGGGACTGAGATTAATCTTTTTCCGAGTTGATAAGAGAGCTGGTTGACGTGATAGATAACCACCATTGGGACTTCGGCTAACGCGGTTTCAAGGGTTGCCGTACCCGATGTGACCAGGGCAAAAGAGACCTTTTGCAGGGCCTGTGAAAGAGGTTGGCGGAGCAAGGTGATCTTGTCGTTCAGGATGGCCGGTATCATCTTTTTGACGAATTCGATATCGATTGATGGGGCCACCGGAATCAGGAAACGGGTGCTCGGCTTTTCTCTTGTATAGAGTCGGGCCGCTGTCAGCATGAGTGGCAACAGGCGCTTTATTTCACCGCTGCGGCTGCCGGGAATCAGGGCAACATAAGGTCTTTCACTGCGGGGTTTGCAGTGAAAAGATTTGAACTCGTCCAGTAGCGGATGACCAACATATTCGACCGCAACCCCGTGACGGCGATAAAATTCCTCTTCAAAGGGTAGGATAACCAAGATCTTTTCTACCAGTTTATTGATACTTTTGACTCGTCCCTGGCGCCAGGCCCAGACTTGGGGACTGATGTAGTAAACAATTGGAATCTTGAGCCTACGGGCGTAGGGAGCAACCAGATGGAGATTGAAATCGGGGAAATCAATTAGAACCAGCAGGTCAGGTTGAGATTCTCGGAGATGTTTGCGGATGGCTCTACAACCGGCCAGAATATCCGGCAGGCGGCTGATAACTTCGGTGATGCCGACCACGGCCAAACGGGCCGAAGGGAAAATTAACTCAACCCCGTTTTCCTCCATCTTTTGCCCACCGATACCGGAAAGCCTGATCTGCGGCAGTTGTCGGCGCAGGGCTGCGGCCAGGTTGGCCCCGTGGAAATCACCTGAATCTTCGCCGGCGACAATAACTATGTGAGGTTCAGAGTTCAATGTTTACAGTTCACAGTTCAGGGTTAACCCCATAACTTTAGACATCCTTCCAAGTATGTTGTTGTTCCTGAATCTTCTCTTTAATCTGGATTGCAGTTGCTAGAGCCAAAAGACCTTCGTCGCCGCTGATGATCGGTTTTCGGCGGTGGCGGACGGCATCAATAAAGTCCTCTATTTCAAGTAACAGGTTATCACTTTTCGGAAAAGTCAGCTCTTTGGTTGTGATCTTGGGCAGTGGTTCAAGATAAGAGCCTTCTTCGCGCTTGCAAACGGTGGCCGAAAAATTGCCGAAGTCGAGAGAAAAATAGCTGTCCGGCTGAAAAATCCTGATCCTGCGTTCAGGGTTCAAGGAGACCCGGCTTGCGGTCAGGTTGGCGACTGCGCCACTTTCAAAATGAAGACGCACATTGGCAATATCGGTTTGTGATGATATCACCGGAACCCCAACCGCATCGATGCTGGTGATCGGACTGCGGATTATCTCATGAATCAAGTCGAGGTCGTGGATCATGAGGTCGAGGATGACATCAATATCAACACTGCGGAAACTGAAAGGGGAGAGCCTGTGGACTTCGATAAAACGTGGATTATGCAAAAATTTACGGGTTTTAGTGAAGGCCGGATTAAAACGCTCCAAGAGTCCGACCTGAAGAATACATTTATGCTCCTGAGCCAGTTTAATCAGAGTTTCGGCTTCTGCTTCGGTTGTTGTAATCGGTTTTTCAACCAAGATATCAAGGCCTTGAAGCAGAGCCTTTTGCGCTAGTTCAAAATGGGCCGAAGTCGGGGCGGAAATGGAGACCACATGACATTGTGAAAGCAATTCGTCAAGATCGTCAAAGGCTGGAACCGAGAGTTTTTTGGCGATTTCCAGAGCCCGGTTGCGGTCAAGGTCGTAGACCCCAATTAGTTCGACATGGTCAAGCTGAGCATATTTGTCGGCATGATAGGCTCCGAGATGACCAACTCCGATGACTCCTGCCTTGATAGTTTTCAGGTTTTCTATTTTCTTCGACATACGCCCCGTTTCGACTGTTTAATAAAATTAATCATATGAACGACCTCAGGAATATTTTCGACCTCATTTTCAACCCTCTCAATCGCTTTGACCAGTGAAAGTCCGGTTGTGCGAAAGATGATGCGAAAGGCCTGGTTAATAGTTCTTATGGTCTCTTTGCTGAAATTATGTCGCTTTAGGCCTTCGCTGTTAAGGCCGTAGAGTTTGGTATGGTTGCCGTTGGCCAGGACATAGGGCGGGATATCCTGGGAAACGCCGGAAGCCCCGCCAATGAAGGAGTAGGCCCCGATTCGGCAAAATTGATGAACGGCACTCAAACCCCCGATAATCGCGTGATCTCCAACCTCGCTGTGTCCACCAAACGTGGCCCCATTTGAGAGGATGATATGGTTACCAAATTGACAGTCGTGAGCGATATGGGAGTAGGCCATAATAAAGTTGTGTGAGCCGATGCTCGTACAACCTCCGCCATGCGCGGTTCCACGACTGATGGTCGCATATTCTCTGACCACGGTGTGGTCGCCGATGATTAGTTCCGACTTGCCTTCCTGGTGTTTGAGATCCTGTGGATCAGTTCCGACCAGGGCATAAGGGTAGACGCGGCAAGATGAACCAATAGTGGTTTTGCCCTTGACTGTGGCATGATGGTCAATAATCGTGCCGCCGCCAATTCGGACTTCGCCTTCAATAACGGCATATGCTCCGATAGTTACATCATCAGCGATGACAGCCTGATCGGATAGTATCGCTGTTGGATGGATTGTCGACATTTTAGTTTCCTACACTGGCCATCATTTCCGCTTCACAGACCAGAGTCCCATCGACTTCAGCCCGGCCTCCAAATTTCCAGATATTGCGGCGTTGATTGATCAACTTCATGGTCATAATTAAGGTGTCACCCGGTTGTACCGGTTTCCGGAAGCGGGCTTTATCAATACTCATAAAAAATATTTTGGTATCAGGATCTTCAGCCACTTTCAGGTTCAATGACTCTAAAGCAAAAATACCGCCGGTCTGGGCCAGGGCTTCGATAATTAAAACTCCCGGCATGACCGGATACGAAGGGAAATGACCAGCGAAAAAAGGTTCATTGATAGTGACATTTTTGCAACCGACGATACCGCTTCCCGGGGTTAACTCAAGGATCTTATCAACCAGGAGAAAGGGGTAGCGATGCGGCAAGTAGCGCATTATCTGCTGGATATCCATTATTGGTGACGGCATGCTCTATCCTGTTATTTATCTTTTTTGTAACTATTCAGCTAATCCGTAAATTCAGGGGACACAATCCCGATTTCCTTCGGAGAATCAGGTTATGTCCCCTGAATTTACGGAAATCTATCAATATTC
>JAUVDU010000362.1 GCA_030595135.1 Deltaproteobacteria bacterium
GTAAAGGCCGGGGTCAGCAATTATATCATTAAACCTTTTACCGCTGAAACCATGCAGGAAAAAATGGAAAAGATTTTTGGCGGTTGATCGTAAGCTGTGTTGTTGCTTGTGGACAATAGATAAAGGTGGGGGCTGAAGGCAGCAAATATTGTTGGCAGCTCCCACCTTTTTTTTGTGTTTAGTGCCTTAGTATATATTCGACTTCGCTTAAAGTATTCATCAAAACAACAAATCAGCCATTATAAGCCAGACTATAAATTACCACAGAGAGCACAGAGTTCACAGAGAACTGCTGTTTTTCTCTCTGTGAACTCTGTGCTCTCTGTGGTAAAAACCAGATTTCAATAAACAGTAGTCGAATATTTGCGGGCCTTGCAGTAACTTTTGGGTTGCGGGCGCAATTCCCGCATTAGGCTAATATCATTATGACTGATTTTTTCTCTCGTTACCATTTTCGCTCTTTCCTCGAGGCCTTTGTCGATCCCGTCTGGGTTGTCAATCGCAGCTTTCGTCTGGTCTATATGAACCCGGCGGCGGTGAAAAAATTCTCTCTCAATGTTGATTCTGCGGTCGGCAAATTCTGTCATCAGGCTCTTTTTGAGAACTCTTCGCACTGTCCTTTCTGCTCTCTTGAACAGGTTTTTTCATCTGGAGAGGCAAAAAATACAAATTTCACTCTGCTTGATACCGATGGGCGTAACCATGTTTACTCCTTAAGCAATTATCCCTGTTCGGGAATTAATGGTGGGGTCGATTATATCTTGGCGGTCTGTGTTGATAAAAGTGAAGGGGCCGACCTTTTTGCCGAAATCTCACGTCTTCAGGGCCTGGCGGCAATGGGTGAGTATAGTGCTGAATTAAGTCATGAAATTCGCAATCCTCTAAATTCAATTGAGATTCAGATGTCTTTGCTGCAGAGGATGGCGGCCCGCCTTCCGGCTGACGACACGGCCTCTTTTCTCAAGGTGGTTGATGTTGTCAGAGCCGAAAGCCGTCGCCTTAATTCTTTGGCCGGTGACTTTCTTCAGATTCAGAAGAGCCGCCGTCTGATTTTGGCCGATTGTGATCCTTTTGCGGTGGTTAGAAATATTGCCCAGTTGCTTCGGGAAGAAGCCCTGGAAGTTCATGTTGATATCCGTTTGTGTTTGAGTGAAGAAGCAGTCTGGTTGCGGGCGGATAGTGACAAATTGCAGCAGGCCTTTATGAACTTGATGAAAAATGCTCTGGAGGCGTTAGCGGAAGGGAAGGTTGCAGAGGCTTTTCTGGAAGTTGAAGGTCGGCTTGAAGATAATCAAGTGGTGCTTACTTTTGCCGATAATGGCCCCGGTATTCCTTTTGCCCGGCAAGCAAAAATCTTTGATCTGTTTTATACGACCAAAACCGGTGGTACCGGTATCGGGCTGCATTTGTGCCGTGATGTGATCCGCGCTCATGACGGAGAAATATCCTTTGTCAGTGATGAAAAAGGTACCGTGTTTACGGTGGTTTTACCTTTAAAGGAAGTCCAATGAGTAAACCGGAACAGCTTAAAATCGTAGTCGTTGATGATGAAGAGCGGGCGGTTGAAGGTCTGGTCGAGCTGCTTAAATTAGATGGTTTTACAGTGGTTGGCTATAGTCAACCGGCTCGGGTTCTAGACCATTTGCGGCGCGAGCCGGTCGATCTTTTACTGACTGATCTGAAAATGCCGGAGATCGACGGGATTGAGCTCTTGCAGCGAGTTCGGGCTCTTGATCCAGCCGTTAGTGTGGTTATGATAACCGGGCAGGGGACGGTCAACGATGCGGTTGCGGCGATGAAAGCCGGGGCTGATGACTATCTGATTAAACCGATCAACATCGATGAGTTAGAAATTACGATTGCCCGGGTTCATGAAAAGCGAGACCTTCTGGCTCAGAACCGGATATTGCGGGAGACGGTCGTAAATCAAGCCGGGCAATCCGATTTTATCGGCCGCAGTTTGGTCATGGAGAAGATCTTTCGGGCCCTTCGCGATGTTGCCCCGACCATGGCCAGTGTCTTGATCGAAGGCGAGACCGGTACCGGTAAAGAGTTGGTGGCTCGGGCCCTGCACCGTCTTGGGGCTCGTGCTGAAAAACCTTTGATTACCATCAACTGTGCGGCCTTGCATGAAGGTCTGCTCGAAAGTGAACTTTTTGGTCATGTTAAAGGGGCTTTTACCGGAGCCGTGCGTAATAAGCAGGGAAAATTTGCCTTGGCCGACGGAGGCACCATCTTTCTCGATGAGATCGGTGATATGGCACTGTCGGTGCAGGCTAAACTTTTACGGGTTCTGGTTTCCGGAGAGTTTCAGCAGGTTGGCGGTGAAAAGACGCATTATGTTGATGTCAGGGTTTTGGCCGCGACCAATAAGGATCTGCGGGCGGCTGTTGCTGCGGGTGCATTTCGGGAAGATCTCTATTATCGTTTAAATGTAGTTCAGTTTACGTTGCCTCCTTTGCGGGAACGCCCCGGCGATGTTGCCCTTTTGGTTAAATATTTCTGTGATCAAATCGCCGAGCGTGAACAGCGGCCGGTTGTTTTTCCTGAGCGGGGGGCGATGCAGCTCCTCGAAAATACAGACTGGCCCGGAAATGTGCGTGAATTGGAAAATGTTATTGAGAGAGCGGTTATTTATGCCAAAGATAGTCCGATTACGGTCGAAGACCTGCCGGATTATTTACGGATACTTAATGAGTCCTCTTTGACTGAGAAAGAAGAGGGAGGGGCAGAGGGTTCTTTTGTTGGTCTAACCCTTAAGGAGATGGAAAAGCGGATGATTCTAGCGGCACTGGAGCGTTGTCCAAGTAAAGCCCAAGCGGCTCGGGAGCTCGGTATTA
>JAUVDU010000357.1 GCA_030595135.1 Deltaproteobacteria bacterium
CCGCTCGACCGAAGAGTGGCTGATATCGCGCTCATGCCACAAAGCCACATTCTCCATCGCCGCCAGGGAATAAGAACGAACCAGACGGGCAAGTCCACAAAGGTTCTCTGAAAGTATCGGATTACGTTTGTGCGGCATCGCCGAAGAACCCTTCTGCCCGGCATGAAAAAATTCTTCCGCCTCGCCCACTTCAGTTCTCTGCAAATGCCTGATTTCAGTAGCAAATTTCTCGATTGAAGCGGCGACCAGAGCCAAAGTCGTAAAAAAGAAGGCGTGACGATCACGTTGCACAATCTGGCTTGAGGCCGGGGCCGGCTGCAGACCAAGGCGCTGACAGACGGCTTCCTCAATTTCAGGCTCAATATTGGCAAAAGTTCCAACCGCACCGGAAATCTGACCGACCGAGATATCCTGGATCGCCGCCTCAAGGCGCTTTTTCTGACGCCCCATCTCATCATACCAGATGGCAAACTTGAGGCCCACAGTTACGGGTTCGGCATGAATCCCGTGAGAACGGCCGATCATCGGACAATCTTTGAGTTCAAAAGCCCGGATTTTCAGTACTTCAAGAACCCGATCCAGCCCCTGCATCAACATCTGACCCGCCTCTTTAAGTTGCAGAGCCAGAGCCGTATCAAGAACATCCGAAGAGGTCATACCAAGATGGATATAACGTGATGCGGGGCCGACATGCTCGGCTACCGAAGTCAGAAAAGCGATCACATCATGGCGAACTTCAGCTTCGATCTCGTTAATTCGCGAGACCTCAAAGGCGGCTTTTTCCTTAATCTCAGACCAATCAGCAAGAGGAATTTCACCTTGATCGGCAAACACTTCACAAACCGCCAGCTCAACTTTAAGCCAACTGTTAAATTTATTCTCTTCACTCCAGATCCGGCTCATCGCCGGACGTGAGTAGCGTTCAATCATAATCGTCTATTCCATAAAATAAAATTTAAAGGTTAAAAGAAAAAAAGCTAAGCCTCAACAATCGGTCGCACGACCATCACCGAACAACTTGAATTTTTTACGACCTTATCGGCGACACTGCCCATGAGAAACTTTTTGATACCTGACCAGCCATGCGATCCCATAAATATGGCATCATAGTCACCCTGTTCAGCTTCATCAACAATCATCGCCGCCGGATGACCCTCAATCACTCGACCGTCAACTTCAAGGCCGGTTTTTTTCAAGGTGGCCACCACCCCGTCCAGTTTTTCCTGCAGAGTCTCCCGACGGACAGCGATATAGTTCTGGATACTAGGAAAATCATCAATCGGCAAACTAATTCCATCAAGACCGGAGAAGGCAAAACCATCCTCGATAACATAAAGCAGTGTCACCGGAGCATCATAGTTACGGGCAAATTTCACCCCGACCGCAATCACATCATCAGTTGAAACAGAGAAATCGATTGCCAGCAGAACTTTTTTAAAACGATCACCCATCGGTGCACCTCCATATCATCTATAAAAAGATTGTTAAAAAATACACCGATCCACCGATTATCGGCGAAACGGTAAGAATAGCATTTTCTGAGCCATGTTGTCAAGATTTATGCAGACGCTTGGGAGAAATCGAGATACTTGTAAACCATTGAATGCTTCTCGACCGGGAGCTTGCAACTGATTATCCGACGATACTCCTCAACCGTCGGCAAACGACCAAAAAGGGCGGTAACTGCAGCCAATTCGGCCGAACCGAGATAAACTTTTGCTTCGGTTCCAAGACGGTTATCAAAATTGCGGGTTGAGGTCGAAAAAACCACCGCCTCATCGGCCACTCGAGCCTGGTTACCCATACAGAGACTGCAACCGGGAATCTCGATCCGGGCTCCGGCCTTACCAAAAAGTGAATAGTAGCCCTCATTTTTAAGCTGTTCGGCATCCATTCGCGTCGGCGGTGCCAGCCAGAGACGAACCGGAACCTGACCCTCATCGCGCAAGATTTCACCTAAGGCGCGAAAATGGCCGATATTAGTCATGCAGCTGCCGACAAAAACATCATCGATCTTTTGTTGGCGCTGGTCATCGGCCAGAATATCACTTAAAGTGACAACGTCATCTGGATCATTGGGGCAAGCCAGAATCGGCTCATTGACACAGCTCATATCAATATCAAGCACGGCCGCATAAGTTGCATCGGTGTCAGCCCGTAAAAGTTGCGGTTTTGCCAGCCACTCCCGCATCGCCTGGGCTCGACGTTTTAAGGTTTTGGCATCCCCGTAGCCGGAGGCGACCAAATCATCGATCAATGCCGCATTGGAGATCAAAAACTTTTTAACCGGCTCTACACCAAGTTGCACGGTACAGGCGGCGGCACTTCGTTCAGCCGAGGCGTCAGAGAGTTCGAAGGCCTGCTCACAAGCGAGCTCCTCAAGACCCTGAATTTCAAGAATACGGCCCGCAAAAACATTCTTTTTACCCTCTTTGGCCACCGTCAACAGACCCTTCTCAATCGCGGCCAAAGGAATCGCGTTAACCAGATCACGCAACGTGATTCCGGGTTGCAGTTTACCGGAAAAGCGCACCAGAACACTCTCCGGCATATCGAGCGGCATGAGTCCGGAAACCGCGGCAAAGGCAACCAGGCCGGAGCCCGCCGGAAAAGAGATACCGAGCGGAAAGCGGGTATGCGAATCGGCCCCGGTACCCAAAGTATCGGGCAGCAACAAACGGTTAAGCCAGGAGTGAATCACGCCATCGCCGGGCTTTAAAGAGACGCCGGAACGAGCCCTGATAAAATCGGGCAGTTGCTGGTGCATCTTGACATCGACCGGCTGCGGGTAGGCGGCCGTATGACAAAACGACTGCATCACCAGATCAGCGGAAAAGTTTAAGGCGGCAAGCTCCTTGATCTCATCCCGAGTCATCGGCCCGGTCGT
>JAUVDU010000223.1 GCA_030595135.1 Deltaproteobacteria bacterium
ACTGAGTCAAAACCCGTGGCAATAACCGTCACACGAAGATTTTCCCCCAAAGAGTCATCGATCACAACCCCCCAGATAACCTCCGCATCTTCATGCGCCTCTTCTTGAATCAAATCAGCAGCCTCACTAAGCTCATGCAGAGTAACTTCGTTAGCTGCGGCAAAATTGATAATTACGCCGCGGGCTCCCTGAATACTCAGATCTTCTAAAAGAGGGGAGGCTATCGCTTTCTGGGCCGCTTCAGTGGCTCGATTTTCCCCACTCGCCATTCCGGTCCCCATCAAAGCCATCCCCGTATTACCCATCACCGTCTTGACATCCTGAAAATCAAGATTTATCTGGCCATGCACGTTGATCAGGTCAGAGATGCTGCGTACCGCCTGTAGCAGAACATCATCGGCTTTTTTAAAAGCATCAACGACTGTTGTATCTTTGCAAACCATATTAAGCAGACGCTGATTGGGAATCGTAATCAGCGCATCAACATTTTCACGCAATTTATCAAGGCCAGCCTCGGCCACCCGCATCTTCTTTTTACCTTCAAAACTGAAAGGCTTGGTCGCTACTCCAATCACCAAGGCCCCGGCCTCACGAGCCAACTGGGCCACCACCGGAGCCCCGCCAGTCCCGGTGCCGCCGCCCATGCCGGCCGTAACAAAAACCATATCAGCACCAGAAATGAGTTCGGAAATTTGTTCTGCATCTTCTAAGGCTGCACTGCGTCCAATATCGGGATTAGCACCAGCTCCCAAACCTTTAGTCATACGACTGCCAAGCTGAATTTTGGACGAAGCTTGCGATGCATTAAGATCTTGAGAATCGGTATTCGCAACTATAAAATCAACCCCTTCGAGACCTGATACAATCATATTGTTAACTGCATTTCCTCCACCTCCACCAACTCCAATCACTTTGATATCAGCTGCCAGATTTACACTCTCATCAAATTCAAATGTCATCGTCCCATCCCCCTTGGTTGCCCTTTAAAGATGCCATCACCTTAAATATATTCTTATAAAAATTATAAATACTAAAAATACTAAAAAAAATCCTTGAGCCAGGCCATAAGTTTATTGAAAAAACCACTGACCTCAAAACGACCGAAATTGCCGACACGCCGTGGCAACATGCGATCCTCAGCGGCATACTGAAGCAGGCCGACGGCCGTTGCATACATTGGATTATTAACCGCCTCAAAACCACTCCCTTGACCTGCGGGAAAACCGACACGAGCTTGTAATTCAAAAACTTTCTCTGCCAGTTGCGCGGTTCCCGACAATAACGATGTTCCACCTGTTACAACCACACCGGAAACCATCTGATCATAAACGCCTGACTTATGAAGCTCTCGATTGGCGAGCTCAAAAATCTCTTCCAGTCGCGGCTCGATAATTTCACCCAAAATTTGACGTGATAATTTCCGGGGCGGTCGCCCGCCGACACTTGGCACCTCAATCGTTTCATCTTGGTCTACCTGGTGCATTGAGGTGCAACCATAGTGACGTTTAATCTTTTCGGCGGCCTCCATCGGCGTCCGCAAACCAATTGCAATATCATTGGTCACCTGATTCCCGCCGAGGGGAAGAGATGCCGTATAGCAGATAGTACCATTAATAAAGACCGCAATATCAGTGGTTCCGCCACCAACATCAACGAGTACAACCCCCAACTCACGCTCTTCTGCAGTCAAAACCGCCCGACTTGAGGCCAACTGCTGCAAAACCACCCCTTTAACGTCAAGCCCGGCTCGATTACAGCAACGGTAGACATTCTGCAAAGAGGCCGCCGCCGCCGTCACAATATGGACATCGACCTCAAGTCGTACCCCGGACATGCCCACCGGGTCAACTACTCCCTCCTGATCATCAAGAAAGAACTGTTGGGGAATCGTATCGATAACCTCACGATCCAACGGGATGGCCACAGCCCGGGCCGCATCAAGTACCTGCTCAACATCGCGGGCACTTACTTCGCGGTCCTTAACCCCGATAATACCGTGGCTATTAAGACCTTGAAGATGGCTGCCGGCAATGCCGGTCTGAACAACCTTGATTTTCTGACCGCACATCTTTTCCGCTTCTTCAACCGCCTGGCGGATCGATTCTACCGTATTATCGAGGTTAATCACCACCCCTTTACGCAATCCCACTGACGGAGCAGTACCAAAACCCGCCACTTCCAGACCGTCCTCACCTAACAAGCCAACCAAAACACAGGTTTTGGTTGTTCCCAGATCGAGACCGACAACCATTTGATCACTTCTGGCCATGTTCCTCCACATTCACATCGCCGACAATCGTTTGCGATCTAAGTCCGACCACGACCGAATCGTTTCCGGCACAATCGAAATACTTTACTGCCATTGCACTCTCCCCGAGTACTGCCAAAACCTGACGCCAACGCCTTAGATGTTCGTCAAAGCTATCCAGACCCAATTGCAATTCCCAATCCTTATCGGTCGTAAAAACGGTCAACCCGTAAACCTCGTCCGGCACGATTTGGGCAACTTTTTCTGGCCATTTTTGCCCCATTTTTTCCCAAACTAAAAGCAATTTAATTGCTTTTTCCAGCAAGCGACTCCTGACTTCCGGCTGATTTTGCCACTTAGAAGATGAAGCTCCATTAATAAGCGGAAAATCCAGCTTTTCATCTTCAGGGGCCGGGGCAATAATCAGCCCCTGCCGATCGACCAGATAGAGCTTACCCAGATAGAGAAGAGCTTTAGGTTGTCGCTCCTTAACCACAATTTCCAAACGATCCGGCCAGCGCCGACGGATGCGAATATCTCTGACAAAAGGCAGTGACCGCACCCGGTCCTGAGTCTCTTTAAGATTAAAGGAAAAGATCAACTGCCGGGGAGTAAGCTCCAGAGCCTCAACTATCTCCTTGCGGCTACTACGACGATTTCCCACAATAATAATCTCTTTAACCAAAAAAGAGTCCTGCCCTTTAAGCCAACCATCGGCACTTGCAACAAGGGTTGGCCACCAGAGCCATAAAGCCCCGCCACCAAGCCCGCAAAGACAAACAAACGCCATAAACAACAAGAATTTACGATTGCTACTTCGCGTTTGCGGACGGCGGGCACGTCGGAGATCTTTACGACTATTGCTAATCCGTCCACGCCGCTTACTCTTTTCAGGATGGCGCAAGATCAAGACCGGCACCTTGAAGAATGCGATCTATTAACGTGACAAAATCTATCCCCGCGGCTTCTGCCGCCTGCGGCAGAAGGCTGGTTTCCGTCATTCCCGGCACCGTATTAACTTCAATAACATAGGGATGATTCTCCATATCCAGACGAAAATCAACCCGCACCGCACCCCGAGTACACGACAAAGCCCTGGCACTTGAGCGGGCCAACTCCTGAACTTTATATGCTATATCCGAATCTATCGGAGCCGGTACCAAATATTCAGTATAACCTTTAGTATATTTGGCTCTATAATCGTAAACCCCATCCTGAGCTCGAATTTCTATCAACGGCAAAGCTTCGTCACCTAAGACCGCCGCCGTCAACTCCAGTCCCGGAATATAACTTTCAATCATCACCTGCCGACTATATACCCGAGCCGCCGTCAGCGCTTCGGGTAGCTGCTCGGCTCCGGTAACTATTGTCACTCCTAAACTGGAACCTTCGGCTACCGGTTTTACGACCAGAGGATAACCTCCCGGCGGCACTGCAATCTCAACATCATCCGCTTCGGGAACAGTATAATCGGGAGTCGGAATATTGTGCGAAAGCAAAACCCTTTTGGTCATCACTTTATTCATGGCAATACTGCTGGCCATAACGCCCGGGCCGGTATAGGGAATCATAAGATATTCCAGAACTCCCTGAATTGTGCCATCCTCTACATAAGTACCATGCAATGCATTAAAAACCGCTTGAACCTTTGACGTTTTCAGCTTCTCGACAAGCTGGCGGTCGGCATCAATCTGGGTTACCAGGTAGCCCAACTCCTGCAGGTCCATACCTACCGCTTTGCCACTCTTAAGTGATACTTCCCGCTCGGCTGAGAGCCCTCCATAGAGTACCCCAATCCTGGTTCCCGGCGTAAATTTCATCATCACCTCCCAAGCAACATTTTTTTTCAGGAAAATATCCTG
>JAUVDU010000042.1 GCA_030595135.1 Deltaproteobacteria bacterium
AGACCAGCCTCTACTTTATTAGCCTTGCATGTTCCGCAGCGAACGGTACAGCTTTTGGCAGCTAGAATGCCTGCATTTTGTTAGATTTCGCTTAGTTCCGGTAATAAATAATTCTTCCATAAACTTTCCTTAAATTTAGTTAAAAAAAAACCGAAGTGACCAATAGATTTTGCTCCTACTTTCTCAGGAGCAATCCGGTTCATCTCTTTTAGAGAATCCGTGTAAAAACCGTGAAGAGATTCAATATTTTTTCCGTCATAAATTCGTCATCAGTAAACAAAAATGAGGTAATCGGCATCATAACTGAACTGTATTTTTCTCTTATAGTCCCGCCCTCAACACCAATCATATACTCGGGATTAAGACACCACTTACGCCATTGATTCATCACCCCTTTAGGAAGATCTCCGACTTTACGCAACCGTTTTCCAGGAAAATATCCATACAACCGGATTGACAATGGCACAATAATATACCAAAGCCACCATGCCCGCCATTTTACTGCAGGCATATTCTCAAACCAATAACCGCTTCCGCAAGCTATGGTGATGACTTTAGCAATATGCTTATGATTGGGCACCAATTCAAGAATCTGCCCTCCGAGGCTGTGCCCTATCCAATAAAGTGGTTTCCCAAGCGCCCTGACAGATACAGTTTCTATCATAGCAGCACAGTCAAATTTAGCCCAATCAGTGATAGTTACGCTAATATCGCGCATATTACCAGACTGCGACAAGCCAACTCCAGAGTAATCAAAAGTGACAACCATGTACCCCTGTGCCATTAACCATGAAGCAAAGGAGGTATAAAATTTCTGATTAACTCCCATTGCCGATGCAACAAGAATGGCGCCCTTTATTTCGCCATCAGGAACGTAAAAGGTGGCAGATAACTGGTTGCCACTTTCAGTTTTTATCTTTTGAATTTCTGTATGCGACAAGTGAAACCTTATCTTTTTTTCCAATAGGTACGCGACATATCAAACATGGAAAGACCAACTTATTATCAAGTGTACTTTTCGTTAGACAGTTTATTGGTGGGGTCGTCTTCATTTATCATCTGTTGTAAAAGCTCCCGTTCTTGGGTCAGGGGCAGGCGCCCAGTCAAATGGGCATAACACACCGATTCGTCATTCTGGTTTGTAAAAAAAGCCTCTGCTTCAACCCGGCCACTCTCTTCCAGCTTAATTATAGTAATGGCGCAATGTATGGTATCACCGAAATAAACAGGTCTTATAAATTTGAAGTTCATACCAGTAGCAAGCCAGCCGACTTGTCCGCCAAACTCACAAACCATTGAGCCCACAAGAAGTCCATGGCAAATAAGACCTTTAAAGCCCTTCAAGTTGGTCCAACGCTTATCATAATGAACAGGGTTATAGTCTCTGGACATATCGCCAAAGGATATGGTCTCTGCTTTTGTAAATTCACGCGTATAAGCAAATGAATCACCCTTCTTAAGCCCCTGAACAGCTCTTGTCCGAATCGGATTCGGCATTTCATCTTTCCTTATTAATGTTTGAAGGCCTGTAACTATTCAGCGTAAGTAGAAAAGCACCTGATTTTGATGGATTTCAGTGAATTCTGGGGACATAACCTGATTCTCCGAAGGAAATCGGGATTGTGTCCCCAGAATTTACGGGTTAGCTGAATAGTTACGAAGGCCATAATATCGACTAGTTTATTCGATCACCTTGATGATATTGCCACTTTAATTCCAAAACCAATAAGCAGACAGCCACACACTTTACGTGCGATCGATTGAATCGTGGTGTTTTCTTGAAACGCCAAGCCAACTTTTGCTGAGATATGGCTGACAACACAGAGATATGTGACACTAACACCCATGAAGAGCAGTGTCATGTCGATGTAGGTAATGACTAGCCCGGCGTCAGCTGAACTTATAAAGATCGGAAAGAACACCATGAAAAAGAAAACAGCTTTGGGGTTGAGCAGGGTGATAGTAAAGGCCCGCCACAAAGGGAGAGTATAATTCTGAAAAGCTACTGATCTCTTTTTTGATTTGGTAAAAATTGACTGTAACCCGAGAAAAATTAGATAGCCGGCACCAGCTAAGCGAACGGCATGAAAGAGTGGTAAATAAGCGCTAAAGAGTGCAGACACACCAAGTAGAGAGAGTACGATCAAACATGTGTCGCCGAGCAAAATGCCCAGCATCGCCGTATATCCTGCTCGAGTCCCTCCAACTGCGGCAGTTTTTGCCACAAACACAGAACCGGGGCCGGGCGCAAGAATAACCGCCACCGAAGCAACAATAAACTCCATCCAGTCAACACTCATCATATTTTCCTTCTGATTGAATATCACGGGTGAGTAGCGCGACCGCAAAAATCAATAACGCGAACACTCCCGGTCTATTTCCACCATTTATACAATTTCTCTTCAGCAACGGGTTCTATCCGGAAACCAAATTTCTTTCATCTCACTTTACCGCTGAATGTCTAGGGTTACGTCAAGAATCAAATCAGGTCGATTTGCTCTGATGCGTTAATAATTTGACATAGGATGGGGCAAAGGTCAAGTTGAATTTTAGTTGGTGAATTTGCCGAGCAGAAAAACCATAAAAGCGGCGGCTAACAACCATGGAGACAGAGCATATGGAAGGTTTTCATTGACTGCAGAGAGACCCGATTTATTAAGATCTACGACCATTTTTTCAACCATTATTCGGGCCAGTTTCTCCCGGCCCAAGGGTCGGAATTCGCCATTGCCAATGGCCGCTATCGTCTGGAGTTTTTCCGGTTCCATGGATGTGGTTAAAAAATCACCTGCTTCGTCTTTATAGTAGCCCACCACCTGTTTGCCGTCGGGGGTTCGAATCGGAATCAGACCGGCAGCCAGGCTACCGACGCCAAGAGTATAGATTTTACGGCCATCACGTCGAGCCTTTTGCACTATCATTTCGAGAGCACTAAGGTCGTTGTTGAGATCTTCGCCATCCGAAATAAAGAGGACAATTCCGGCCGAAGCTTCAGGGTTGCGGTCAAGCATCTCCAAACCACACTCTAACCCGGCAACAAGATCACTGCCCGGTGCTGAAATCGCCAAGTCATCTAGATTTTCAACCAGGTAACGGCAATAACCATAATCGGTGGTCAAGGGAACCAGTTCATAACATTGGGCGGCAAAAACAAAGATCCCGACCCGCTCACCTTGCAGATTATCGAGTAGATCAAGAACCATCATCCGGGCGCGATTGAGGCGGTTTGCCAATGGTGAAAGCTCCTTAGAGCTTATCGGGAAAGCGGCATCCTCGGCGAGCATCGATTTAGAGATGTCGATACCGACAGCGATATCAACCCCACTCCGCTTAAAGACCGGCCTTTGTCGATAAACCACCGGTTCGGCCAGGGCCGCAAGTAAGAAAAATCCAGCCCCAAAGAGGAATAACAAGGGCAGGAGTTCCTCCCCTTTTTGCCGGGCAGCAAAGAAAAGAGTCTGCCGCCGCAAATTAAGAGCGGCCCGCTGCCGTAAAACCAGGCCGAGATAAAGCAGCAGAGGCACAAGCCCCAGAAACCAATGTGGTTGTATGAAAACCATCTATTTATTTCCGGATCCGGCTGTCGGGAGGTTCGCCGACCATATAGCCGGCACTTTCCGGCAACATGGTTGCCAGATTAGTTTTGAGATCAAGTCTACTATCATCAGCAGTCCGGGTCTTGGCCAGGCCGGATAGATTCTTCATGGTAGATAGAAGTTCCAGATTCCAACGCGGGATATTGGTCATCGCGTGGGCCGCGGGATCTTTATCTATCCAGATGATCGCCTGTTTGAAATGATCAATAGCGAGATTTAGCAGAGCCCGGCTACGTTGCAAATTTTGTTCTTTTTCGAGCATTTCCAGGGCCTGCAAAAGGAAGCTTGCACCGAGCAGATTATGGACGCGCCAGGCGACCGCCGGCAACAGCTCCTGATTGAGCAAAGACTCCCCTGATTGCTGCAAGGTGAAGAGGTGATCATCCTGATACGATACAACTTCCCTTCGTTTTTGGCTCTGTTGAAAAACAGAGAGCGCCAGCAGCCATCGCCGCCGCATTATTCGAACCTTGATTAAAGAATTATCCCGATCCAGCAGCTGGTACCGGTTAATAGCTTTCTCATGATCGCTTACAGTATCGGCCAAAACAACCTCGGAGGCCACAAGTTTAAGGGCGTGGTTCCGACTTCCGTCACGATCAGCCAGAACCAGCACAGACAAGCCCACCGACAAAAAGAAGAGGGCTAAAAGAAAAAAATAATCAGGTTGTTTTAACATTTTCATTTTTGCAATTTCTTCTTCAAGTAGCCACCATAAAGTTAGAACCCACAGCAATGGGCTTTGCTTCGCCCTCATAAATGGGGTCAAAGCTGGGGTGCTGACGCACCTTGTACCAGCAATGACCCCAATCCCGGCAGTTTGGAGACAGCAAGCCAAGGTTGAAATGGCAAAGTAAAATGTTCAGATGCGAAGCCATTTTTACCACCGAACAAAGGTTGGTAAAATTCTGACAATTCCATAGAAACCAAAAAAAAAGAGGGCGGCAATTGCAAATCCGGGTCGAGTCGGTCGGGGTACGGTCTCGGTAATGCTTAATAAGCGATTTTTCTCAAGGCTGTTAATCTCACTGTAAATCTCCCGCATGGCGGCCCGGCTTAAGCGTCCGGGCATCAGGAAAAGACGACCGGGAGCATCGTTTAGCACCTCTTTCACTTCGGCTTCGACCCTGCCGTCAACTGCAATAATATAGAGCCTGATTCCGACTCTTTCTAAAAACTTGACCAAGCTGACAAAATCGGGCAGCCCCCGCTCCTGGTCACGTCCATTCCGGGAGACCTTGATACGACCATCAGTAAAGAGAATAATCGCCACTCCCCGCTCCAGACCAAGCCCTTGAAGTTTGGCTGGAACGGCAACCTTTTCCCGATTCTCTCCCGAGAGCAGATAACGTAGATCTTGTAACTCCGTAAAAGAGGGCCGGGCCTCTTGAGGCAACATCATAAAAAACGCACTCATTGCCAACCACACCGCATAAGAGGCATTGGTCGCGCCGCCGACCGCAAGCTGGCGGGTAAGCCTGCTCGCCTCTCTTCGATCAAGTTGCTTAAGTTTATCGCGAATAATTTGACGGTCGAAAGTCAAAGGGGCAAGCAGACGGGCAAAGCTCGAAAAAGCGACCAAACCGATCATATCTTCCGGCGGACGCCGTTTGACAAAAGATCTGAGACCATCAAGAGCTACGTCAGCAAAAGTTTCTCCGGCGACGCTGCCTGAAGGTCGGTGCATGGAGCCGGAGAGATCCTGAACCAGCATCAACCAGCGACTCTCCCGATAATTTTGCTCCCGGATTTCGGCATAACGATAGTTAGCACAGGCCAGGATCAGACAAATCAGGACGGCATAAGCCAGGAATCGAGGCAGGTTGAGCTGCCACCAGCCAGGCTTCAAATCTTGAGCAAAGATAACGACGGGAGCAAAATCGACCACCGGCAATTTTCTCGACCGCCGTCCAAACCAGAACAAGAGCAAAACCAGAAGCAGGGCTAAAGGATACTCAAAACCCATAACGAGCTCCATTTTTGTCAGCATATTCCCGCAACCAATCTCGCAGATTATGACGCAACTCGGCAAACCCCTGATATTCTTCGATCTCTAAGGCGACAATTCGATCTATATCCGACCAAAGAAGTTGCAGTCGAGCCACCATCCGGGGATCGATAGTCGGCAATATATGCTCCATGAAAGTGGCCCCGCAACCTCCGACCAAAACCTCCGGTAACTTTAATTCGGCGAGCAAGAAACTTCGTAAAAGATGATCGAGATCGACCAGATAGCACCAGTGATTCTCGACTTTCTCCTGTTTTAGAGTCGAGCTCAAAGCTTCAGCTAGCTCTTTTATCCGGTCACTTTCACCCTTTAATTCGGGAGCTGGAGCCTTTTTCCAACGCAGATAACAGACGACCCCGAAAAAGAGCGCCAACAATAGAGAAAGGATGAGGGTAATGCGATAGAGCCGGGATCGGGTCTGCCAACCATCAAGACCGGTGGGCGTGAACCGAGGCTCTTTTTCCGGAATGATCAGAGCCGGAGAGGGTTCGCTGTCAGGATGCAGTCCGGCAATCCGAACCGCAATAGAGTTGCTCTCAATCGTGCTGGTTACAAGTTTAGCGGAGCTCACCCCCGCGCCATCATCGGTACTATCCGACAATCGACAAACCAGAGAGAGCGGCGCCATATGATAATCTCCCGGTGCATAAAACCGCATAACCCCATTGATCGTAAAACTTTTCTTGGCCGCCAATATGAGATGGTCGAAAGGAGCAAACTCAAATTCAAAAAACTCTTTTTGCAGATTTTGACCATTGCCCCCCAGCGGCCGCAGCTCAAGTCGACTTAAGGAACTAGGTTCGAGAACCGCCGAATCTTTAAGCTCCACCCGCAAAACAAAAGAGATCGGATCACCAATTCGTCCACCATTAAGCGGACAATAGAGGCTTACTTTTCCGGCGGGATTAGCAATATTCTGAGCTAAGGTCGAAAATGGGTATAAGAGAGAGAGGAGGAATAATAGAGTCCAGAGAATATTTTTTAGAGATCTGTTCATTACTAATATAAACTTCCCGACACCTGTCGCGGCACCATTAAATCGTTGATCTTATCAACAAAACTATCGGCTGGGGTGATGACGGTTGAGGCGACTCCGGCACGTTGTAATTTCTCCTCAATTTGTTGCAGAAGCGCGGTCATGCGACGATTGTAAGTACGCCACTGGCCAAGATCAACCAGACAATCAACCCCGGTTTCCGGATTGGCGCAGTTGAGCAGGCCGGAAAGCCCTCGGGGCAGCTCTTTTTCGACCTCTTCGAGGAGTTGCAGAACTTTGATTTCATGACCTTCAAGCATCAGGTCGGCCTCATCCAGGGGATCTAAGAGATCCGAGAGCAGAAACGTCAAGCTCTGAAATGGCAAATTCTTAAGGTAGCCCATGGCAGCGGCAAGAGAAAAAGATGATTTAAGCTGAGGTTGATGAGCAGTCAAAGCCGTGACCAGTGCGACAAAATGCTCGAGACCGGTTTTCGGCGGCAAATAAAAGATCGGCCCTTCGGCCCAAAGCAGAAGACCGCAGGCATTATTGGCAGTCAGCGCCGACCAGGCCAGTGAAACGGCAATATTATCGGCTAAGAGAGTTTTGCGGCCCCAAGCCATGGAGGCGCTGAGATCGTAGACCAGCAATAGGTTATAGTGGCTTTCAGCCAGGAATTCGCGGACGTAAAGCTTTCCGGTGCGAGCTCGGGCGGCCCAGTCGATCCGACTTGACAGATCGCCTGACTGCATCTCCCTTAAACCATCAAACTCATAACCACTGCCCGGTTTACGACTCTCCCACTCCCCAGGCAAAAATCCGGCCACCCGCTCATTGACAACAATGTCGAGAAGCTCTTTTTTTGAGAGCAGAGCACTTGTTGATTGTTTTCTCTTAGGAGAAGCCATCAGTACACCTTTAATAGGCTTTAACGATCCCCAATATTTTTTCGATCAAAGTCTCCGGCATCAGATTTTCAGTCAGGGCTCGACTATTGAGCAGCAGGCGGTGGCGCAGGACGTGGGGCAACAATTTTTCGACATCGGAGAAATCGACATAGTCGCGGCCCCGACAAAAAGCCCGAGCCTTGGCCAAGGCCAGAAGTGACTCCGGGGCTCGCGGTGAGGCACCGAGTCTGAGATAATCGTGAACCCCGGCCAAAAAACCTTTCTCACCGGCCGGCTGCGGCCGGCTGGCAAGACAAAGATTGAGAATAAATTGCATGACCGTGTCCGAAACCGTGATCAGGTCATGCACCTGCTCTTGCAGGGCCACGATCTCAGCCGGCGAGAAATGGGAGGTAAGTTTTTCGACCCGCTGATCAAAATCACCGTTTTTACGCTGTAAAAGTAGCAATTCATCGTCACGACTAAGATATTCGACCTTGAATTTAACCATAAAACGGTCGATCTGAGCTTCCGCCAGAGGATAGGTGCCAACCTGTTCGATGGGATTCTGGGTGGCCAGTACCATAAATGGTCGCGGCACCGGGAAATGTTTATCTTCAACGCTTACTTCGCGCTCCTGCATCGCCTGGAGCAGGGCCGACTGCACTTTTGGTGAAGCCCGATTGATCTCATCAGCGAGAAAAAAATTGCAGAAGATCGGTCCTTTTCGATAGCTGAAAAGTTCTTCCTTGGTTTTGAAAACCATACTGCCGAGAATATCTCCGGGCATTTTATCGGGAGTAAACTGAAAACGATTAAAACTCCCACCGAAAACTTTGGCAAAGGTCTCAACGACAAGACTTTTCGCCACCCCTGGAACCCCTTCCAGAAGAATGTGCCCACGCGCCAGCAACGTGAAAATCATAATCTCTAAAAGCTCTTCCTGACCGACAACGACACTGGCAATAGCCGCCTTAAGAGAGGAGAGTTTCTTGGCGGATTGCGTTACTGTTACATTAGACATACTCATAACAATCTCTTACATATATTCGAAACGTTTACGATAGCGAACAATCTGATAGATAAAGAAAGGACCACCCAAAAGTGACGTTAAAACCCCGACTTTGAGGTCGACCGGAATAACCAGGCGGACAAGAAGATCGGCATAAACCAGAAAAACCGCCCCTAAAAGTCCGGCTAACGGAATCAAACGACGATTGTCGGGGCCGACCACGGCCCGCACCATATGGGGAGCGACCAAGCCGACAAAACCGATAACGCCGGCAACTGCAATCGCTCCTCCGGTCATCATCGAAGCCGCAAAAAGGAGAACATTGCGCACCCGGCCGACCTCAACTCCAAGATTGACGGCGCTCTCTTCACCAAGCATCAGGATATTGAGATCACGCACATAACATAAGATTAAGGCCAGCGAAGCAAACGCCGTCAGCGCCACAATTTTAACGTGCATCCAGTTGCGATTATTGAGATCACCCATCAGCCAGGTAACAATAACGCGACCGACATCAAATTCTCTGGTACTCAAGGTTATGACAAAAGAGGTTACCGCCCCGAGAATCAGGTTTAATGCGATACCGGCCAAAAGCAGCGTGGCAATTGAAGTGCGGCCCGCGCTGGTCGCAATAACATAAACCGTAATCAGAGTCGCCAGAGCACCGCTTACGGCCATAATCGGCAGGGCCGCCGCAAAAATTGCCGTCAAACCCAAATAGATGGCTAAAACCGCCCCCAGAGCCGCACCGGAACTGATACCGATAACCCCGGGACTGGCCATCGGGTTTTTGAATATCCCCTGCATTACGGCCCCGGCCACCGCCAGCGAGAAACCAACCAGAGCCGCCGCCAGA
>JAUVDU010000061.1 GCA_030595135.1 Deltaproteobacteria bacterium
CGAGAAACTTACAGGAAACTGCTCAAACAGGCCGATATTGAATGCCCGGAGCCACCACCCAAGGAAAAAGGCAAGCGAGGGCGGGTCAAAAGATCGAAATCCAGAAATTTATTGGAACGTTTAAGAAATTTTGAAAATGACATCCTCCGATTCATGGAAATTGACTACGTTCCATTCACGAACAATCAGGGCGAAAGGGATATTCGCATGACCAAGGTTCAGCAAAAAATATCTGGCTGTTTTCGGTCAATTGATGGTGCCCGTATCTTTTGCAGGATTCGGGGCTACCTATCTACGTGTCTTAAGCATGGAGTCACTTCAAGTCATGCTTTAGGACGTTTGTTTAATGGATCACTACCAGATTTTCTCCTACATGATTAACATTGACAAAAATTACGCTGAATAGTTACCCAATTTTTATTATTACACCACAAAGAGACGAAGAACACGAAGTTGAAAAGCCTTACTTCGTGATCTTCGTCTCTTCGTGGTAAAAAGATATACTGAAAAAACTTGACTTTCACCTCCATCACATCATATAAAATTGCACAAAATCCACCCCTGACCAAAGCATCTCCAATGAACCTTATAAAAAAATGGCTCGGCCGCAAAGGTAAGAATAAAAATCCTTTTACCCGCGACCTGATCGAGGAAAAAAATATTGAGATCGGGGCCTACAGCTATGGCGAGCCCCGAATTCACCGTTGGTCGGAAAAATATCGGGTGCAAATCGGCAAATTTTGTTCAATTGCCGACGATGTCCATCTTCTGGTTGACGGCAACCACCGTAGCGACTGGATCAGCACCTACCCTTTCGGCCGTCTGCTTGAAAATTTCCCTAAAAACCGGGAACACCCAACCGGTAAAGGGGACATCATAATCGGCCACGATGTCTGGATCGCCCGGGGTGCGGTTATCCTCTCCGGAGTCCGTATTGGTAACGGGGCCGTAATTGCGGCCGGAGCTATGGTTGTCAAAAATGTTGAGGACTACGAAATTGTCGGCGGCAACCCGGCCCAAAGCCTCGGTTTTCGCTTCTCTAAATCACAAATTGAAGATCTTCTAAAAATCGCCTGGTGGAACTGGCCTTTAGAGAAGATAAAAGATGAGATTACACTGCTGGAGTCGCAAAACATAGAAGAGTTTATCAAACGCAACATTTAACCTGTTGGAGAAACGGGAAGATGCCTGAAATCGCCTACATCAATAGTACTTTTATCCCCCTGGAAAAAGCCTTTGTCCCGATAAATGACCGGGGCTACCTTTTCGCTGACGGCATCTACGAAGTAATTGTCACGCGCAACGGCAAACCTTTCCTCATCCAGGAACATCTTGAACGACTGCAACAAAGTGCTGATGAACTTCTCCTGGAACTACCCCATTCATTATCAGAGTTTATTGAAATCATAGATCACGGCATCAAAAAAGCAGGTTTTAACGAAACTATGGTCTATATTCAGTTAACCCGGGGAATTGAACCGCGACGCCATAACTACTCTGCCGATATCAAAGCTAATCTGACCATGACCTTTCGGCCGCATCCCGAATACGACCCGCAACTGATTCGCGAAGGGGTTGCGATCATCACTGTCCCCGAAATCCGCTGGAGCCGTTGCGACATAAAAAGTATCGCCTTACTGCCCAATATCATGATGAAACAAAAAGCCGTAGAGATGGGCTGTCAAGAAGCTGTTTTTGTCACCAAAGAGGGTATTGTCCGAGAAGGTACGGCTTCCAACATTTTTTTCATAAAGAATAAAATCCTCTGCACGCCGTCCGCCGACCAACATATTTTAGGAGGTATTTCTCGGAACTACATCCTGCAACAAGCCGCCGCACACGGTCTTGAACAAGTCGAGCGCGAATGCACTCTACAGGAAGTTTTATCAGCCGATGAGGTTTTCATCACCAGTTCAACCGTAGATCTCCTGCCGGTCATAAAAATTGACGAAACCACAATCGCTAGCGGCCGCCCCGGCCCGGTCGGCAAAGTCATCAAAAACTTTTTTCCAACAGTCCCAACCATAATGCGTAACTAAAAGCCGAAAGGATCGTCGTCAAAGAGACCGAGGCAACCGCCAGATCGACGTGACCGCCCATCTCACGAGCCATAACATAGGTCAAGGTCGCGGTCGGAGCGGCCAACAAAATCAAAGCCGGTGCAAAAGTTTGTTGATCAACCCCGCTCAGACAAAAGAGCAGTAAAGTGGCGGCAGGCAACAGGAAAAGTTTAAAGAAAGCAACCAATAGAGCCTGCGGCAACCATCGTCGAAGCAAGGCTAGGGAGATTGTGGCGCCAATCAGCAAGAGCCCCATCGGCAGAGCCAGGCCGCTTAAAATCAAGAGAAAACGATCCACAACCTGCGGCATCACCAATCCACTGAGGTTAATAACAATACCAGCCAAAGCCGCAAGAATAACCGGGTTCAAGAGTACCGGAGCGAGCAGATCCCGAGCCCTGCGGGAAACCCCATTCTCGCAACAGTAGTATTGGAGAAGAACAACCCCAAGCAGGTTCTGTAAAATCATCAAAAAACCAACCAGCATGCTGGCTCGAGCAAATCCGCTCTCGTCGAGATAGTAAAAAGCGACCGCTAAACCGATATAGCCAAGGTTACCATGAATCGACGCTTGAGCAAAGGTGCCCGACAGAGGGCCGTCAATAGCGGTTCGTCTGCGATTGTAAAAAACAGTAAGTGCAACCACCAAAATAACGGCGACAACCATCATAAGCACCGACCAAGGATCAAATTCCGTCCGTAATGAGGCTTTGGTCAAGGCCCGAAAGACCAGGGCGGGGATGGCCAGATAGAAAACTAAGCGATTGGCGGCGGCGATAAAATCACTCTTCATAAAACCAAAACGCCGAGCCCCGGCTCCCAACATGATCAGCATAAAAATCGGAATAATTGTAGTAATAACCTTACCCATTAAAAAATAGAACCCTCCGACAAAGATTTTTGTTTTAATTCCCCGCGACTCTTGCTATTAGGACGGTAAATATTTAATCCAAAACTTTTATATCCACCTAAACTATATAAACACCCATGCATTCACAGCCCACAGTTAACCCACCACCCAAAATTATGGCTCCCCGCCGGGCTGTAGTCCTTTCCGCCGGCACCCTCTACACAATGAGGCTTACAGAAATTTTTGAAATCGCGGCCGAGTGCGGTTACGACGGCGTCGAACTGATTATAAACACTCAATTTGAGACCGGAAATCCTCATAAAATCATCGAAAAACTGCTCCCAATCTGCCCTATTCTCTCAATCCACGCGCCTTTTTTCAAACTTCATGGCTGGGGACATGGCGGCATGTCATTGATTAAATGTATTGAAATAGCCCGGGATTTTGAGATCCCACTGGTCAACTTTCACCCGCCATTTTGGCTCCCGACTGATTTTGTGTTCCGACGCTGGTTTCATAAGATTGAAGACTACCAAACTCTAGTCAGTGATAGCAAGGTCATTGTTACCTTAGAGAATATGCCTTATATCGGTAAGCGCATCCGCTACAACCCCAATATACTCCGAAAATCGGAAGACATGCTTAAGTTTATTGAAACACATAACCTTTTCATGACTTTTGACACCACCCATATAGGTTCTCACAATCCCAATTTCCTCGGCGAATTTCAACGCCTTTTAGTTAGCGGTCGGATTAAAAATATCCATTTCAGTGATTACGGTCACGACCGGGAACACCTCTTTCCCGGTCGTGGAATCCTGCCTTTGACCAGATTTCTCTTCATGCTGAAAGAGCGCAACTATGAAGGAGCGGTTACGCTTGAGTTGACGCCAACAGAACTCCCCAAAAAACGTGATATGATTGTTGAAAGTCTCATTGAAGTGAACGAATATTTAAGAACTGAACTATTTTAGAAAGGAAGTACTAATAAAAAACTCTCTCCCCGGTCAAACCAGAAAGAGAGCAATAAATTTCATGGTGCTCGGTTGACGAATTATTCAATCGTCAAAATTTCCGTGAGGTTATAAAGCTCAAAAAACTGGAGCAGTTTTTTTGAGACATTAACCAAAACCATCTGACCTTCCCGATCAGCAACCTTTCTCTGGGCACTCACGATAGACCCGAGGGCACTCGAATTGAGATAGGTCACCCTTTCCATATCGAGAACCAGTTTAGCCACCCCGGCGTCAATTGCAGCAGTAAGATCGTTTGAAAATTCGTCCCAGGTTTCAACATTTGTAACATCACCTTTAAGTGCCAATCTCGTTTCCATTAAAGCCCTCCTCCTCCTTCAACTAAAAAAATACTTTCGCCACATCAAAAAAACCTAAAACAGCTGAACAGCCCTCACTCTTCTATCTCTTGAGTAAACCATCTCTTTAGTGTTTTAAAATAATATATGATAACAATCAACAGCCCCACAACTACAACATATTTAAAAGAGGTAATATGACTATCAAGATAATCAAAAAAATAGGTCCATATAATGATTGATGCCAAAGTTCCGGTAAATACTGCGGCGAAATTACGTTTAATAGTGAATTTCAGAAAATATGCGATAATTGAGCCTGCGGCAGGACCGGTAATCGGTAAAGGAATCATGACAAAGGCAAAAATCCCCATCCAACCATAGCGGGCGACTACGTCTTTATGTTTCAATGCTTGTTTTTCGGCATTTCGAGATGCGATTGTCAGCCATTTACAATTAAGATAATTTTTAAATGATAAGACAAAAAGCGAATAACAGAAGAATACAATCAAAACCTCAAGAAACATATTGTAGGCTATCGTCACCCAACTTGAAAAGCCGAAAGCAATACAAAGCCCGATACCGGCAGCTCGGCCACCCAAGGTATGAGCGACAAAAGCTAATAACAAGGTCTGCCCGGTTCTGATGTCAATTGTCAGGTAGTATGCGGTCAAGATGATAAAAAGAACACTAAACAACAAACCAGCCAAAAAAACCCGGCCTTCACCACTCTGATAAAGAGCTATTCCAGCCTCATCCTTATGAGCTGAACCCTCATCTTCCGGCAATGTTGTCGCAACATGATTCTCATCCGCCAACGGCGAAGAGGAAGAACCGTGCCACAAGAATTTGATATTCTTTAAGAAACCCATAGATCTTCGATCAATTAATTATTTTTTAATTAATAAGCCTTAACTGACTACAACGGTTTTCGGGAACTTGTCAAGCTTAAAGACGATTACAATCACGCTAGGAGGCTGTCCAAGAATGCCCTTTTTCCCCAACTCTTCGTTATGCTCAAAAAATTATCCTCGGAATATTAAGCATATGCCTGCGGTAATTTTTTTCGCATGCCTCGATTTGAGAAAAAATTGCTATTCTCGGACAGCCTCCTAAGAGCTGCTATCTCCGACCAGAGGTACCTTTTCCATCTCCTGCCGGATTCTTTCGACCCGGCGCTTGACGGCTGCAGTCGGCCGATCCGGACGCCAGAGATGGGGTCCCGGCAACACTGCCGCCAGTAAGGCTGCCTGACCAGCAGCAAGGTCTAAGGCATGACAATGAAAATATTTCAGAGCCGCAGCTTCCCCGCCATGAATTCCAGGCCCCCAATCAACACTGTTTAAATAAAATTCAAGGATTTTCTCTTTACTCCAAACCAATTCCAACCATAAGGTATAATAGGCTTCACTAAATTTCCTCAACCAGCTTCGGGCCGGCCAGAGAAACATGGTTCGAGCCGTCTGCATGGAGATCGTACTGGCTCCGCGCAAAGCCCCCCCCTCATGCAAGGAGCGCAAAGCCTGCCCCAATTCAATAAAATCAAAACCGTAGTGGTGCAGAAAACGCTGATCTTCAGAAGCCAGCACGGCCCGACGCAGATGCGGTGAAAACTCTTTGAGTGCAACCCAGTGATGGGGTTGAGGGCGAGCTCCTCGTTTTAGTGCATAGGCAACCCAAGCCTTGGCAACCGGAATCGTCAGGGGCGGTTTCACATAACCGAAGATGAAAACCTGAGAAAGCGTCAACAGTCCGATCAATAGAAACATGATCAAAAAACGGCTCCACCAGGAGCAGTTTTTTTTAATTTTTCGACTTTTTCGCTGCATTTTTCTTCAAAACTTGACGAATACCATAAAAAACACTAGAGGTACTCTTATGTACTGCAAAAAAGCACATAAAATCAAACATATTCTCTTCGCCATCGGGATCTTCTTCTGGCTGACAACTCCACTTGCAGCTTTAGCTGACAACCAACCATCGCTACGGGAAGCAACAACCGGCCGAGGTGCGGTTTTAACTCCTCCCAAAACCCTCTCTTTCTGCGGTGAGTCCCTGCCGTTGCATGAACGATACAACCGAGAAATGCTCGACCGTGAATTTACAATTGCAGTTTATGATCGGGCTCAGGTTGTAATGTGGCTTAAACGCAACACCAGATTTCTCCCCTTTTTTGAGAGAGAGTTAAAGGCCGCAGGCCTGCCTGATGATCTGAAGTACCTACCGGTTGCCGAAAGTGCCCTGATTGCCGATATCCGCTCCCGGGCCGGAGCTGCCGGACTCTGGCAGTTCATGAAACACACCGGCCGCCGACAGAATCTGCGCATCTCCTCGACCATCGATGAACGGCTTGACCCACTCGCCTCAACCCGTTCAGCTTTACAATACCTCGCTTTTCTAAAAGATAAATTTACCACCTGGTCACTGGCTCTGGCCGCCTATAATTGTGGTGAAAAGCGGGTCAGTAATGCCATAAGTGAACAAAAGTCCAACGATTACTACCACCTCTCCCTACCCCGGGAGAGCGAACGCTACCTCTATCGCCTCGCCGCCATCAAGATAATCCTCGACAACCCTGAAGTCTATGGTTTTAAGCTCCCAGGCGAACAGTGCTATCAACCTTTGCCCAACAAACCGATTTCATTAAAACTGAAAAATGAATTTTCGCTGACCGATTTTGCCCTGCAATTAGGTACTACCTACTACACCCTTAAGAAACTCAACCCTCACCTGATCAGTAAACATCTGCCCAGCGGCAGTTTCAACCTGCTCCTTCCTGAAAATTGCGACCGTAAAGTAGCAACCGTGCTAAAAACCTTGCGACCGGTACCACGCAGAGCAAACTTTCGCCAACCATTTTACACCGTCAAAAACGGGGATACTCTGGGAGCCATCAGCCGCCGTTTCCACATCCCGATTGCAAAACTGAAAAAACTCAACCGACTTGAGAACTCAAAAATAATGATCGGGCAAAAGCTCCATTTGCGCCGTTAAACTAGCAATGGTATCGTAAAAGCTCCAGATTCGAGGCGCCCAAAACCTGAGGACTGCGGCGTACAGACAGTACGCCGCAGTGACGAAGGTTCCAGGGGAACGAAGAATGTGTAGTTTTTTCGATGCCATTAAAATTTTCCGATTTCAGCCAGATCTACCAATCCCTCCCGATCAACAATCGCAATCTTGGCCCCTTCAATTACAATCAGCCCTTCCCGCTGTAGTTTACTCAACATCCGGGAAAGGGTTTCTGGAATCGTCCCCAAGAGGCTGGCCAGCTGGGTTTTGGTAAGCTCCAGTTGCAAATGGTCTCCGGCAGCCTGCTTTTCACTTAAGTAGAGCAGATGAGCCGCCAGACGACCGGGAACCTCTTTTAAGGAGAGCGCGTCAATCATCTTGGTAAACTGTCGCAGACGCTGGGAGAGGGCCGCCAGCAAATTGAGAGCCAGAGCCGGATTAGAGGCAACCAGAGCGACAAAATCGTCACGCTGTAAGAAGACCAAACGACTGTTTTCCAGAGCTACGGCATGAGCCGGAAAACTTTGACCGGCAAAAACCGCCACTTCC
>JAUVDU010000015.1 GCA_030595135.1 Deltaproteobacteria bacterium
CGGTTCCGGACTCCGGGATTCCAGCCGCCATCGGCTATGCTCAGGAGCTAAATATCCCCTGGGAACTGGCCCTGATCCGCAACCACTACGTCGGTCGCACATTTATTGAGCCAAGCCAATCAATCCGCCATTTCGGCGTCAAGATCAAACTTAACGCAATCAAGAGCATGTTTGCCGGCAAACGGGTGGTAGTAGTTGACGATTCGATTGTTCGTGGGACGACAATGCGTAAAATAATCAAGATGATCCGGGCTGCGGGGGCGAAAGAGATCCATGTCCGCATCAGTTCACCACCAACAGATTATCCTTGTTATTACGGTATCGACACACCGACTCGTCAAGAGTTGATCGCCTCAAGTCATAGCATTGATGATATCCGCCGTTACATCACCGCCGACACGTTGGGCTATGTTGACAGTAAAGCCCTGACTGAAGTGGTCAATTGCCAACACAGTTTTTGCGATGCCTGTTTTACCGGTAACTATCCGATCAAATTCCCCGGCATCGAAGGCGCACAACCTCGACAACCGACACTATTCTGAAATTTCCCTATGAAAAATCGAGACAGCGATCCGCAACCCTGGAAATTAATCAAGCAGGAGGCTGGACCAAGCCTCAAACTCTTTGCCAGCCGTTTTGAATATCGCCGGAACCCGCGTAATGGCAAAGAACTTGAATGTCTGGTACTGGATTCCCGGGACTGGGTTAATATCGTCGCCCTGACTAAAGAGAAAGAGGCGGTGCTGGTTAAACAGTTCCGTTTCGGCAGCGCCAGTGTCACGATTGAAATTCCCGGCGGAGTTGTCGATCCGGGTGAGGGTCACGGTGAAGCGGCCCGGCGCGAACTTAGAGAAGAGACCGGTTTTTCAACCGATCAATGGATCTATCTCGGAGCCTCCGAGCCCAATCCGGCCATAATGAATAATCTCTGCCACCACTGGCTCGCCGAAGATGTTGTCTTAAGCCATAGCCTCAGCTTAGATGAGGGTGAAGATATCATGGTTATTACGGCCAGCCTTGAGGAGATCAGGGAAGCGGTAAGTTCCGGCAGAATGCGCCACTCTTTGGCGATCACCGGGCTTGCTAAAATCTTAGATCTCAGAACCAAAGTGGAAAGGGCTTAGGATACACCATGAAAATTGCTCTGGCTCAGCTTAACCCTACAGTGGGAGATCTCAATGGCAACCTGGAAAAGTTGAAGTTAAGCTTTGCCGAAATCGGTCTAGCCGGGGCCGATCTTATAATCCTGCCGGAACTCTTTTTATGCGGTTATCCCCCCCGTGACCTGCTTGATCACAACTCTTTTGTTAATCAGTGTGAAAGTGCTCTTGAGGAACTCAAAAAGATCTCCGCTCTCTATCCCAAGACCGCCATTCTGGTGGGCACCATAACCCGCTGTGAACTAACCCACGGAAAAAAGCTCCACAACAGCGCAGTTCTGATAGAAAACGGCAAAACGCTCTTTACGCAACATAAGAGTCTATTGCCGGCCTACGATGTTTTTGATGAAAACCGCTACTTTGAGCCGGCCCGTAACGTCTCGGTCTACCCTTTTCGCGATGAAATTCTCGGTATCTCAATCTGTGAGGACGCCTGGAACGAAACCGACGGCCCCCAACACCATCTCTATGAACAAAATCCTCTGGCCCAATTGAGTCAGGCTGGAGCAACCCTGCTCATCAACCTTTCTGCCTCGCCTTACTATCTCGGCAAAGAGAAAATACGCTTAGAGATCTTGGCGCGACAGAGCCAACGATTAAAACTCCCTCTGCTGATGGTCAACCAGGTAGGTGGCAATGACGAACTTATCTTTGATGGGAATAGTCTGGCTTTAAATTGTGCTGGAAACGTGACCGGCAAAGCAGCTCAGTTTAACGAAGATATTTTGTATCTTGATTCAGATGAGCTCAAACAAACGGCTCCCACTAACTCTTCGCTTTCAACCACCAGCGATTCCATGGCTCAGCTGGAAAAGGCCCTGGTTCTCGGAATCAGTGACTATTTCAAAAAATGCGGATTTAAACAAGCGGTTATCGGTCTTTCCGGGGGGATCGACTCAGCACTAACCTGTGCTCTGACGGTCAAGGCTTTAGGCTCCGACAATGTTTGGGGGATTACCATGCCCTCACCTTACTCTTCCGACGGCAGTGTAGAAGACTCGCGCATCCTGGCTGAAAATCTCGGTATCCGTTTTGACATTATGCCGATCAGCCCGATCTACCAAGACTACCTTGATACACTGGAACCACTTTTTGAAAAACGACCGATGGATCTTGCCGAAGAGAATATTCAGGCCCGAATTCGGGGAAATCTCCTGATGGCAATCGCTAATAAATTCGGCCGTTTACTCCTGGCCACCGGTAACAAGAGTGAGATGGCAGTCGGTTACTGTACCCTCTACGGCGATATGAGCGGCGGTTTAGCCCCGATCTCCGACCTGCCCAAGGGCCTGGTCTACGCACTCTCCCACTATATCAATCAAGAGAAGATTATTATTCCACCGGCAACGCTAAGTAAGGAACCTTCGGCCGAACTCCGCCCCGACCAAAAAGATCAGGACTCCCTGCCTCCTTACGACCTGCTTGACAAAGTTTTAGCCCTGTATATAGATGAGTGCCTTGATGCGGCAACCATCACCGACCAGGAAAAATTCCCTCTGGAGACGGTCTCTGAAATCATAGCTTCAGTTAATCGCAATGAATACAAACGCCGCCAAGCTCCTCCCGGCCTTAAAGTCACCAGCAAAGCCTTCGGCAGCGGCCGCCGGATGCCGATTGCGGCCCGGTTTTAACCCGCCAAAACCCGCTCCAACGCCATCTTTAATTCGCCAATTTGATAGGGTTTAACTACTCGCCCCTTAAAACCATAATCCTGATATTGAGCCATAACCAGATCGTTGGTGTAACCGCTCGAAACGACTATTTTAGCCTTAGGATCAAGCTGCAAAATATTTTCCGCAGCCTCCTGTCCACCCATGCCACCAGGAACCGTCAGATCAACGATAACCAGATCATATGGCTCTCCTCTCTCTAGG
Source organism: Deltaproteobacteria bacterium (assembly GCA_030595135.1). Taxonomy (GTDB): domain Bacteria; phylum Desulfobacterota; class Anaeroferrophillalia; order Anaeroferrophillales; family Tharpellaceae; genus Tharpella. The sequence continues at coordinate 3,035 of JAUVDU010000015.1, forward strand.
GCCTCTTGATATTCACTTACAACCTGACTCCCATCATCAACCGTCGCAGGCAAAGCCCCAAAGCGCTCCAAAAGTTGTTCCAGCAGTTGGCAAATATGGGGTTCATCATCCATTATCAAGATCCTAGCATCAAGCAAGGACTGAACAGACTCGACTTTTTCAAGTAACGGCTCGCTTTTTTTCAAGATTGCAACCTTTTCAACCGCCGGCAGGTAGATGGTAAAAACTGAGCCCTGACCGGTTTCCGACGTAAACTTCAAAAGGCCGTCGTGCCGCAATACAATTGAGTGGCAGGTGGCCAATCCTAAACCGTTACCCAGCTCTCTGGTCGTGAAATAGGGGTCTAAAATCTTGTCAAAGAGGTGTGGCGGGATACCGCAGCCCTCATCCTCTACTGAAATCTTGATAAGCTGTTCGGCTGCCAACGGTGCCGCCTTCGCATCCGGATTATAAATATTCTCAGCGCGAAGATAAATATTACCACCCTTGTCCGACATCGCCTGTTGAGCATTTATAACAAGATTAGAGATCACCTGACTCAACTGCCCCTTGTCGACCTCAGCCGACCATAACCCTGGCGCAATATCAAGATGCAATTTAATATTGCTGCCCCGCAAAGAGAACTCAGCCGTCTCCTTGATAATTTCATCAATCGCCTGAACCTTGGTCACCGGCGCTCCACCTTTGGCAAAGGTCAGAAGCTGAGCCGTCAGATCGGTGGCCCGACCGATTGACTTTTCCGACGCATCAAGAAATCCGAAAGCCTTATTATCGGTTTCGAGAAAATTTTTGGCCAGTGAAATATTGCCAAAGATTCCGGTCAGTAGATTATTGAAATCATGGGCAATGCCTCCTGCCAAAGTACCAATCGATTCAAGCTGACGACTACGCTGAATTTCATGCTCGGATTTCAGTTTGGCGGTAACATCTCTAAAAACCAGCACGACACCAATAACGACAAGGCTACTATCCCGGATCGGAGCGGCACTATCTTCTACATCATATTCGCATCCATCCCGGGAGAGTAACAGGGTATGGTTTTCCAGTTCGACGATCTCTTTTTTCTCGAGAACCTCATTAACCGGACAGGTTCGGGAATCTCTGGTCGTTTTATTGATAATCTTGAAAATCTCATTTACAGGCCTGGAAAGAGCCAAGTTTTGCCGCCAGCCGGTCAACTTTTCGGCAATCGGATTAAGCATAAGCACTAGACCGTCTATATCGGTAGTTATGACGGCGTCACCAATTGAATGAAGGGTTACTTCCAGTCGTTCATGCTCCGCCTCTAGTTTGCGCTGTGATTCAATTTTCTCTCTCAACATTCGGTTGGCATAACCGGAAAGTTCATCAAACTCTTTGAATTTCAGTTCATCCTGCTTAATCTCTTCATCGGAATCGGCGGCCCGGCTGAAAAAGCGCATAAAAGTTTCATAGTCGCGACGCAGATAGCGGCCGACAATCGACAGGAAAAAAAGAAAGAGCAGAATCACCACCAAAGTCATAACCACAATGCCGGCGACAACTTGTTTCAACTCCCTCATTCGACAATCATGAAGAAGGGCGATCTCACCTTCACAATCATCAAGATAGACACCGGCCCCGATCATCCATTGCCAGTCGTCAATCCCTTTCATAAATGAAGTTTTCGGAGATGGTTTTTGAAAAATTACATTCAGTGAAGATTTCTGAGCCGATGGTTTATCCCAGACATAAGAGATAAAACCTCCATCCGGGTTTTGCACTGCCTTGCGCTCCTCCTGAACTATTTTAACCCCGTTGGGATCAGTCAGATCCCAGATATTTTTACCAATCAAGTGTCTCTTAGTATCATTCATCAGAGTCACACCTTCGTAGGAGACGACAAAGATATAGCCGTTTTGCTGATCACCAAAACGGATTTTACCAATTTTTTCGAGAAGTTCCTGCTGAAGATCTTTTTCAATATCGGAGAAATAGACACCGCTACCGATAATCCAATTATAAGGAGCAAAGTGTTTGATGAAAGATAGCTTACGATGATCAACCCCTCTCACATCTGGTTTCGTCCAGAAATAGTGGTAAAAGCCCTCCTCTTTCAGAGATGCTATCTCAAGCATCTCGCGAATAATGTAACGACCTTGATAGTCACGATGTTCCAAAACATTGAGACCTTCAAGCGAACAGGAGTCTGCACACAAAACATTGGTGCCTTGAGCATCGATAATGAAGTAGAAACCACTGCCATCGTTAAAACGGATGGGCCGCAAAGAATCTTTAATAAGCTCTTTGACCTCAGCCCTGTTTTTCACACCGCGCTGCCTGTTATAAATATTTTCAGCAATGGCATGGGCCTCATAGACCCGTTCCATAATGTGGTGCTTGGCTTTGCCGGCAGACATCGCACGATCCTGACTGATGCGATCGACAACTCGCTCAACTTCGCGTTTGACCAGCTCTTTTTGGCGACCGATAAATTCTTCGCGAATATTTTTCGACTGCCGTCCAAACTGACGATAGCTTTCACTAATCTGAAAAAGGCTGAGAACCCCGGCCAACATAACCAATGCGACCACAAACAACCATCGCAAGAGATTTATAAGTCCGATCTTTCTACGCATTTTAATCCTTTAAGTGAACTCTTAAGAATCTAACTGTCCATGCTTTCTGACAATCCGTTCAAACGCTTCAACCACAAGTTCCAACTCTTGCTCCAATGCGATTCGGCATTGACTGATACCGGCGAGTTGATTTTCGCGCCCAAGCCTCTCAAGCTCAGCACAAAGTTCGGCCAGATGATAGGCTCCAAGCTGGGCACTGCTTGATTTTAAGGTATGGGCCGCAACCATAAGTTTCTTGGCATCCCGAGCATCTACAGCCTGACCAATATTAGCTCTATGGAGAGAGGCCCTATCCAGATATTTTTGCAGAATTTTAAGCAAAACATCCGGCCTCCCCGGACGTTGTAAGCGGCGCAATTCATCATGTTTTACGTTATCAATTCGGGCTTTGCGGCTAGCGGTTTTGACGGCATCCCGCGGCAACCAACGTTCAAGTACGGCATAAAGTTGCTCTTCATTAAAGGGTTTACTCAGATAATCATCCATCCCGGCGGCCAAACATTTCTCCTGATAGCCTTTCATAGCGTGAGCGGTCATGGCGATCACCGGCAGATGATGACCGGGAAGTTCACTTTGCCTGAGCTTAGCCGTAGCGGCAAAACCATCCATACCCGGCATCTGGATATCCATGAAAACCAAGTGAAAATCACCTTGTTCAAGAAGAGCCAAAGCCTGACGTCCATCACCGGCAACAGCGACGCCGATACCCGCCTTATCCAACATGGCCTTGGCGACGATGACATTAACCTCTTCATCTTCTGCCAATAAGACCCTGACATTGTTGAAAATCACCTCAGAGCCGGAATGAATAAATTGCGGAGCGATGGCAAGGTCATCTTTTGCGGGCAACCCGAAGGGGGCCGTAAACCAGAAGGTTGAACCCTCTCCGTAATTACTGATAAGACCGATTTCACCACCCATTAACTTGACCAGGTCAGAGGAGATGGCCAAGCCCAAACCGCTACCACCGTAGTTTCGGGCGTGGGAGAGGTCGGCCTGCTTGAAGGCTTCAAATATAGACAACTGTTTTTCCGGCGCAATACCAATCCCACTATCGATAATCGAGAATTTGAGGGCAACGCTATCTCCACCCGATATCTTCTCAACAACCTCTACCGTAATCAAAATAGCTCCCTTTCCCGTAAACTTGATGGCATTATTGACCAGGTTTACAATAATCTGCTGCAAACGGTTTGGATCACCGATCACTTTTCCCGTAACTTCTGAATCAACTGCACAATCAAGCAGTAAACCTTTCTCAGCGGCCTTCAAAAGAAACATCTGCAGGACACTGTTGATGACCTCCTGGAGATTAAAAGGAACCTTGATGAGCTCCATTTTACCGGCTTCCATCTTCGAGAAATCGAGAATATCATCAATCACGACCAGAAGACTGTCGGCGGAAACCTTCAAGGTTTTAAGATACTTCTTCTGGTCTTGGTTGAGTTCAGTTTTAAGCAGGAGGCTGCTTAAGCCCATAATCCCATTGAGCGGTGTGCGAATTTCATGCGACATATTAGCCAGAAAAAGACTTTTGATTCGATCCGACTCTTCCGCCTTGTGGCGAGCTTCATGAAGCTCGTCAATCGACTCACTTAAAGCCCCTGACATCTCATTGTAGGCCTTAGCCAATCCAGCCATCTCGTCATCACCTTTGACGGCAAGACGATACTGCAGATCACCCTCCTGAAAACGCTTGATACCATTGATCATAGTGGTTATTCTGGCGGTCAGTAACGAGGCCATCCAAACGGCAATAAAGATCACTAAAACAATCATGACAAAGGTTGTAAGTGTCAGATTACTCACGGTCTCTTTCAACGAGGCCGCCAAAAGATTTCTTGTTTCCCGGTTTTTGCGTCCGAGGCGAACTTCGTAATCTTTTTCAAGGGATTTAAGCTGGGCCGCGGTTTCATTGGCCGAACGATGAAATTCATGGACATTGGCACCGATCGTCACATAGCCAAAACCTCGTGGACTCTCCTTATAAAGGCCAGTGTAATAAGGAATCGCCGCCGCCGTAGTCAATTTCCAAAGATTACTCCAATAGATAACAAAGGATCCGGAACCACCATGACGGGTCAGATTATGCCAGCCGCTGCATTGCGGCGCAAAATTAAGATAACGACCATCAAGCCCCAAACTACCCACCCTAATCAAGGGCAAAGCCGGTTTCTTTTTAAGAGACTGTTGATGGAAAACCGGGGCCGTTTTCTGAAACTCAACAAAAGAGAGACCGCTCTCCTGCCAATCATTATAGGTCTCCTGATCGAGCCAGGGAATCGCCGGCTGACCGGTATCAGGATTGTAACCAACAATAAAATAGTCGCGAGGATGGGAAATATTGCGGCCGAGATAATCCCACATAAAAGCATAATTACCGGAAGCCGCATCAGAAATTGGTGAAAAACGCTCTTCGGTCGGCACCAGATGATCGGTAAACTCCATGATGTGGGTATGATCTAAGGCCAAAGTCACATAGCCTGTCACCTTTTCATCCCTGACTACCGGAGTCGCCCAGCGAATAAGGCCCTGGAAACGACGACCCAAGGGATTCTCTTTACCGGCATAAGCTGATTCTTCGGGTACAAAAGGAATACCATTTTTCCGGCACCTGGTTTTCGTATAGGGCCCAATTAGAGGAGCAGGGAGATAGGGACCTATGACCTCGGAAACATAGACCTCCCCGGGTTTAAGTTTTTTCAGCTGGGCAAAATAGGTCTCAGCCCGGCACCAGGTATTTTCTTTTTCAGCGACATTATGAAGCTCCTTAGGAAGCAGCTCGGAGGTCGTAACTTTATATTTTTCCTGACCATTAAGATCAACAAAGGTCATCTCGAGATAAAGAGGTTTATCCCCCACCAAACCCGTCGCCTCCAGAGATCGGTAATGGAAAGCCTTGCGATTATCACAATTTTCCGGCCAAACCGAAGGCTGCTCTACAGCCCCCTCAGAAGTAATCCAGGCATCGCCTTCGCGATTCAACTGCCAAGGCTCATGATAGACTACCGGACGCCGGCGGAATTCTAAAAAATCGGTAAAGTTTTTACAATCCGGTTCCAATCGAGCTGCCTGCAGGATATCCTCATCCCGTTCATAGAGAAAAGCAGCAACCGCCTGAGCTGTAATCGAGGTTAAACGCTCAATACTCTCCCGCGACTTCAGATCCAGAGCAGCAATTGAGTTTTCGCTAGCCAGATCACTGATCTGCCCCACTAGTCTCTGGGTATCGGCCAGCAGCTCAGTTGACTGTTGCCCAACTTTCTCCCCTAAACCACCAATCTCGGCCATAGCCATCCAAGCCAACAGAATGAGCGGGACAACCTTGATCAGAAGAAAAATGGTAATCAGCTTCCCCCGAATTCCCATATATCGAAGAAGAGAAGAAAAAAACTTATCAAAAGCAAAAAGAAGTGGATTTTTCATATCTAAAACAGTCTCGGTAAAGTCTCGAAAAGAACTCTATATAAAATGTAACTATTCAGCATAAGTAGATAAGCACCGTATATTGATGAATTTCAGCAAATTTTGGGGACATAGCATTCAACCCTTAAATTTGTCAATATTTTACAACTAAAACTTGACAAAACCCCGCCCAATGTCTTAACTGAGTTTTGACAAACTTACAACTCCAATAAAACAAAAGATTTTCACATTCCTCGTTTGAGCCGCACACATTTGCCCCTATGGAGGCTTAGATATGAACGACAACAACAGCCCAGTAAAACATCAGTTTCCTCCAGAAATCGAGCGCAGAATCAAGCGGGTTGCCGATGACGCCGGCAAGATGGTCATTGAGATTGCCGACATTGCCGGTGAGGTCGACAGCATCGGCGAACAGACCGAGCAACAAGCTGGTGAGTTTGCAAACTTGCGCCAGGCCACGACCATCATGGAAGAGAATACAGGAGCTATCAACAGTGCGATTACGGCCGGCATTGAGGTTGCCAACAGCGCCAATCAGGATCTACAAAACTCCCGCAATCAGGTCGAAACCTCTTTAGGCCAAATTGATGCTCTAGCCGGATCAGTACAATCGATTACCAGCTCTCTTGAGGATCTGGTTCAAGCCTTGAGCGAAGTGCGCCGGGCCGCACAGAAAATCAGAGCAATTGCCAGCCAGACCAATCTTTTAGCTCTTAACGCTACCATTGAAGCGGCCCGGGCCGGAGAGGCAGGCCGCGGTTTTGCCGTAGTTGCGAGTGAAGTCAAAACCCTAGCCAGCCAAACCGCCCAGGCGACCAAACAAATTGACGAAACCCTTGACAACCTCGACACTCAGGTAAAACAACTACAAAGTGAAAGTGAGCGCGGCAACAAGGATTCAGTCCAGGCTCAGGAAGGTACCCGGGAGATCGGAGCCGCATTGGAAATGGTTTCCGAGGCCGTTACCCGAGTTAACGCAGAACTTGATGATATCGGCAATAACACACAAAATATCACCGAGAGTGTAACCTTGGTTGCTGAAGGTCTGACCACTCTGGATCAAAGTCTGGAAGATAGCCGCAGCAATATCAACTCCTCACGCGAACAGTTAAATCGTTTGCGGGATTTTGGCGAAGGTTTAATCCATACCACCAACCAGCTCGGTGTCGAAACCAGCGACAGCCACTTTATCAGAGAAGTTATGCAAACCGCCGAAGAGATCAGCAAAATTTTGACCCAGGCCGTTGAAGAGGGACGAATTCGCAGCAATGATCTTTTTGACCAGGATTACCAACCCCTCCCCAACACCGACCCGCAGCAATTTTCAACCCGAGGTACCAGTTTTCTTGAGACTATTCTACCCCGTCTCCAAGAAGCCCTGATCGAAAAAGAACCGGCCCTGATCTTTGCCGCCGCAGTTGATACAAATGGCTATCTGCCGGTGCACAACCGCAAATACTCACAACCCCAACGGCCCAACGATCCGGCCTGGAATGCGGCCAACTGTCGTAATAAACGGATGTTTGATGACCGCGTCGGACTCGCCTCAGGAAGTAACACTGAAGATTTTCTCCTCCAGGCCTACCGCCGAGATATGGGCGGCGGAAAATTTGCTATGATGAAAGACATTTCGGCCCCCATCACTGTTCAGGGCCGCCATTGGGGCGCCTTGCGGGCAGCTTACAAAAATGAATAGCTATGCAGGGCACTATTTGATTGACTCCCATCACCTTTTGGTTCCGGTTATGCCGGGTTAGAAAAGGGAGAAGCTGGCCTATCTTAAGCTTTCTGCCACCAGAGATCGCAGCGTTCGGTTATTTCGTTCAGGGAATTTTCGACTTTGAGGCGGAGAACCTCCAACTCTTCATTCGAGGCTGCTTTGGGAACCATAATCGGTTCGCTGAAGATAACTACCAAAGGTGAAAATGGAAAGGGGATCATGAAACGATCCCAGGAAGCAAAAAGCTTATGGCGTTTGGCGCTATAGGTAAAAGGCAAGATCGGGACACCGGTTGCCTGAGCAATCTTTAAGGTTCCCGGTTTCAGTTTCCGGGCCGGCCCCTTGGGGCCATCACCGAGCATACCGGCACAAGTCGAAGGTTGGTTGCGCATCGCCTCAATGAGCTGAAACATAGCCGTTGCACCGCCACGACTGGAACTACCGCGAACCGTGCCGAAACCAAGACGATGCACCGCACCGGTTGCCAGTTCGCCATCTTTGCTGCGGCTGATCATAATGGTTAGCGGCCGCCGGTTACGCAGGAAAAAGAAGTTTAAAAGACGCTGGTGCCAAGTGACATAAACACAACCTTGGCCACTCGCCGCCAGCTCAGCCTCAAATTCACCATTAACAACTGTAATCGCCGAGCAGGATTTTCCCCACCAGCGAAGTAATCCGGCCGCCGCTACCGGCACAAAATGCAAACTTTTACTTTTCAGCCAACGACTGATCGGTGAAGATGATGACATCAGATAATTACTGGGTATGCTGAGTCAAAACTTGCATCAGATGAAGTGCCACCGGTGGCATTTCAATGATACGAGAACCGGAGAAAACATCACCAGCCGTCAAACCCATGAGACCGTAAAATTTATCGGTTGCATCGTAGTCGATCTGCAGAGCGGAACCGGCCAAAGAAACCCCGGCAAAAAGACCTCGGGAACGAGAATAAGTATAAACTTCAGCGCCCAACTTGATATCAGTTCCAGCTGACATACTGCGACCAACCGGACCGGCGGCGGCGGCGGCGTCAGCCCCCAGAGTAAATTTACCTCTGGTCA
>JAUVDU010000149.1 GCA_030595135.1 Deltaproteobacteria bacterium
CCGCTATGCAGCGCTCGATAAACTTAGGAACCCGTCAGGGCGTTCAAGAGCCCGACTACTTTCGTTTGCAAGCACCTTTGATGAAGCTTAAAAAAAGTGAAATTATCAAGTGGGGAGTGGGGCTTGGGGTTGATTACGGAATGACAATAAGTTGTTATGATCCCGATTCGGCCGGGCGGCCATGTGGATTATGTGACAGCTGCCGCCTGCGCGAAAATGCTTTTCGCGAGGCGGCTCTGAATGATCCGGCTTGTTGTTAATCTCGGCCGCCGCCGACGATGCGTAACATCATCAAAAAAAGGTTAATGAAGTCAAGATAGAGGGTCAAGGCACCCATAATGGCGCCTTTTCCGTTTGCTCCTTGGGTGTGGGCCAGCTGTTTCAGGCGCTGGGTGTCGTAGACCGTCAAGCCGACAAAAACCAGAACCCCGATATAGCTGATCATCATGCTCATCTGTGAACTCTGGACAAACATGTTGACCACGGAGGCGATGATAATGCCGATTAACCCCATGAAGAGGAAACTTCCCATCGAGGTTAGATCCTTTTTGGTCAACATGCCGTAGGCGCTGCTGACAATGAAGGTGCCGGAGCAGATAAAGAAGGTTGAGGTAATGGTTGAACTGGCATAAATCATGAAAATTACTGACAGAGTGGCACCGTTAAGCACTGCATAGAGGATGTACAGGGCTACCGCCGTACTTCTTTGCAACTTTTCGATTCTTGCTGCCAGCGTGAAAACCAGTCCTAACTCACCGAAGATAAGTCCGTAAAAGACCAGCTTGTTACCGACGATAAGATTCATCATGCTCGGGCTGTTAGCCACGAAATAGGCGACAAAACCGGTCAATGCCAGACCGACTGCCATCCAGTTGTAAACGCTGTAGATAAATTCATTAACGGCGGTTGTCTCTCTGTTGCTTTGCAGGCTTACGCTTTGCATAGTACGTTCTCCAAATTACTTATTGATTCTTTAAAGTTCCGAGGTACATTCAATGACTTCCGGATACCGGCTTTCGCCGGTATGACGGCTATCGAGACTTTTTTTTACGAGAGCATTCTTAGCAATTTATTAATGGAACACTCATTTGTCAATCCCTTCCGACGTCATTCCATCGATTATATTTACACTGAAACCAGTTGGGGTTCGGCCTCTTTTTCCAGCAGCTTTATTGCCAGTCTGATGATATCCTCATCCGTGATAATGCCGACTAAGTGACGTTGGTCATTAAGTACCGGCAGGCAGCCAAATTTATTCTCCAGCATGCTGCTGATTGCCTCCTTGAGATCCGTTGTCGCCGTGGTTGTAGAAATATCGGTGCGCATAACATCCTTGATCGGGATGTGGCGATCAAGTTCACTTTGTTCCAAGGGGTCGATATCAGCCAGCTTTGAAATTGAGTGGGCCAGGAGGTCGCGATGGCTTAAGAGCCCGACAAACCGCTCATCATCATCTAGTATCGGGACATGGCGGACTCGTACAGTTCGCATTAGCAAACGCACAACATTGAGGGTTTGATTGGATTTTAAGGGGAATATATCACGGGTCATGATATCGGCGACACGTCTCATGATGACACAACTCCAAGTAGTGAAAGGTCTTAAGTTTCGGTTAGGCGTTGAATTTGTCATATTTGGAGACGGAATTCAAGGAAAATATGACCGCATAACGCAAAAAAGACGGATTTGATCCGTCTTTTTTGGTGTTGTAACAATTTTTACGACGCCAATTACTCCTTGATCAGCATGGTGGCCGGGTCAAGTGCGAGATCTTGTGCCGAGATGGCACCACTGCCTTTTAAGACATTGAGTTGGATTTCATTATCCTGGGGCTCAAGTTTAATCACAACATCAAGAAGGTCGGCGAACTCAGCTATCTGAACCGGCATGCCATCGTTGTCAGGCTCTTCGTGGCGATGGCTGCGGACGGTAAACCAGATGTGTGATTTAAATTTTTCAGAGAGCTCTTTCAACGCATGAAGATCGGTGCGTTTCATCTGATCATTGAAAGGCAGGCCATCAATTAAGATCATCTGAGGGTGGAAAATGTCCTGATCAGCCAGCTCGGTCAGGCGTTCATCAAGGCGCGGAACGCTGAAACCGTCAATATTAAAGGTCATAATAAAGCGTTGGGGGAGGAGCTCGTTCCAGAGATCGTCGATTTTATCGATCTTGTACTGGACACCGATATTGTTGAATACCTCTTTATACCAGAGGCTGACCTTTCTTACCGGGTCTCCGAGGCTGATATGAAGGGCGTTGTCACCTTTGAGAAGTGAGTTCAAGGCGAGCTGCACCAACAGGGCGGTTTTGCCGACTCCGGCCCGGGCGACGACGGCTCCTAAACCGCCTTCCGGTAAGATGTAACCATTTTCGTCACTTACGGAGCGTAAGGGGTTACGCATCATTAAATCTTTTTTTAACATCATAAAATTCCTCTCTCTAAGGTAGATTACCTGGGCGGTTCGATTTTGCACATTCATTAAGCGGCGCCTTTGCCCTCTTCAGCTTTTTTCTTCTGGAGCTCTTCAGTGATACTCTGCGGCACCTGGCGGTAGTTGGCGAACTCCATGGTAAACTGAGCCTTGCCCTGAGTACTGGAGCGTAAAATGGTTGAGTAGCCGAACATCTCGGCCAGCGGAACCTGGCTTTCGACAACACACATGGGGCCCTCTTCCTGAGCTCCGAGGATCGTGCCGCGACGCTGGTTGATAGTTCCCATTACCGTACCCTGGAATTCGGTCGGGGTTTCGATAACCACTTTCATGATCGGTTCATGGATAACCGGTCTAGCCTTTTTGTAAGCTTCTTGAAAAGCCCCGCGAGCTGCGGCCTGAAAAGCCATCTCCGAGGAGTCGACGGAATGGGCCGCACCATCGTTGATCTCGACGCGAATCCCGGTAACCGGGAATTCCATTAAAGCACCCTTTGTGAGGCCGGCTTTAAAACCTTTTTCACAGGATGAGATAAACTGGGTCGGAATTGAGCCACCCGTAATCTTATTGATAAATTCAAATTCACCTTCACTGTAAGGCTCCATATAACCGGCAACGCGGCCGTACTGGCCGGAACCACCAGTCTGCTTTTTGTGGGTGTAGTTGAAATCGGCCCGTCTCGTAATTGTTTCACGGTAGGCGACCCGAGGTTGACCGGTGGTGACTTCGGCATCGTATTCGCGGCGCATACGTTCAACGTAAACTTCCAGGTGCAATTCACCCATACCTTCAATAATGGTCTCGTTGGTTTCATCATCGACAAACGTCCGGAAAGTCGGATCCTCTTTAGAGAACCGATTCAAGGCCTTGGACATGTTGATCTGAGCTTTGTTGTCTTTGGGGATGATAGCCAATGAGATGACCGGATTAGGGACAAACATTGAGGTCATCGAATAGTTTAACTTAGGGGCGGCAAAGGTGTCACCCGAGGCGCAGTCAATGCCGAAAAGGGCGCCGATATAGCCGGCCTCAATCAAGTTGATATCTTCCATTTGGTCTGCATGCATGCGTACCAGGCGGCCGATTTTCAGCTTTTTGCCGCTTCGGGTATTGATCAAGGTATCACCTTTAGTAATCGTGCCCTGATAAACCCTGATATAAGTGAGCTGGCCGTATTTACCATCTTCAAGTTTAAATGCCAATGCTACAATCGGCTCGGTGCTGGAGTTGCCGAGGATAATCTCTTCTTCCTCATTGTCAAGATCGAGAGCGATATTGGTGACTTCGGAAGGATCCGGCAGTAATTGAATGCAGGCATCAAGCAGAGGTTGAACCCCTTTGTTTTTATAGGCTGAACCCATATATACGGGGGTTACGGCCCGGGTCAAAACCCCTTTACGCATGGCACTTAAAATCATTTCAGCGCTGATCTCTTGTTCTTCAAGGAAGGCATCGGCGAGAATGTCGCAGTAGTTGGAGGCCTCTTCAAGAAGTTCTTCCCGTTTTAGTTCGGCTTTTTCTTTGAGTTCAGCCGGAATCTCCTCAACTCTTAAGACTTCGCCGTTGTCACCATCAAAGTAGATCGCTTTCATCGAAGCCAGGTCGACAACCCCTTCATGTTCAGCTTCAAGGCCGACCGGGAGCTGCATCATAACCGCATTGTGGCCCAATTTCTCTCTTAATTGATCAGTAACTCTTTCCGGATTAGCGCCGCTGCGGTCACATTTATTAATAAAGGCGATGCAGGGAACTTTGTAGCGTTTCATCTGCTGGTCAACCGTAATCGACTGAGATTGAACCCCGCCGACCGAACATAAAACCAGAATGGCTCCATCTAAAACTCTTAGAGAACGTTCAACTTCAATCGTGAAATCAACGTGGCCCGGTGTGTCGATGATGTTGATTTCATTATCGTCCCACTCGCAGAAAGTAGCAGCTGAGGCGATGGTGATGCCCCGCTCTTTTTCAAGCTCCATTGAGTCCATGGTCGCGCCGACGCCATCTTTACCTTTGACATCGTGGATTGCGTGAATTCTCTGGGTGTAGAAGAGAATTCTTTCAGTCAGTGTGGTTTTGCCCGAGTCGATATGGGCGCTGATTCCGATGTTGCGAATTTTGTTTAGCTCAGTACTCATCTTCTTTTCACCTTTTTAAATCTTTAATCGATAGTCATGTGTGACTTGGCATTATGACCATAATAATCACACCTGTAATAAAAAAGAGCGCCTGCAATCTTGCGACGGCAGGCGACCAGTTCAACCATATTCTATATGGATTATTTACTGCAAGGGTAACGAGGTGCCGGCCTGAAAAATTATCGTTAGCCGGGCATTTACCGATACTCAGACCGGATAAGCACGCGGCCTATACTCCTTTATAATATAAATTGCAAGGGGAAAGTCACAAAAGCAACAAAAATTAACTGATTTATGTGAAAAAACCGGTCCTACCCACGCAAGTAATGAGATATCCCCGGTATCTGTTGACGGTTGACGACCAGAAAGAGCTTGTCGCCGGGAAAGACTTTGTCATTGCCTCGGGGCATAATTATCTTGCCGGTTTTTTCATTCAGGATGCCGGCAAAGACACAATCATGCGAAAAAACATGAATCTGCGAGAGCTCGACAATGCTGATTCCGTCAACCGGGCCGTTGTCGGGATATTTTGCCATGACCAGTAGGGTGTCCCCTCTTAAATGGGTGATGATCTGGATATTGGGGTTTTCGAGTTCCATCATTATTTTGTTCTGGAAGAGCTCAATCATATTACAGATTGTCGAAACCCCGGCAAAACGATAGGCTTCAGCGTAATCGGGGTGACGCATTTTGGCCATAATTTTGGGAACGCCGAGACTGTGAGCCAGCA
>JAUVDU010000144.1 GCA_030595135.1 Deltaproteobacteria bacterium
CGACCAAGTTTTGTTATCGATGCTTACACGTTAAGAATCTGCAAACGACACCAGTGGCTGCCGGCCACGGCAAACTATACCGAAGCGCAAAGTTATTTCACCCTCCAACTACCAAGCGATCCGACCATCTTCAATGAATTTCACGCCCTGTTGGTGCATATCGGCAAAAACTTCTGCCGACCCAAGCAACCGGTTTGTGAAAAATGCCCTCTAAACTATTTAGTGCCTGACCGAAAACCTGACAATTTTCTTGAGTGCAAGGCAGGTGAGGATTTTAACCGGAGGCATACACTAAGTATTCCGAGGATTAAAATTTGAGCCTAACGCACTGCCAGCACTCCCGCTGGTCGCAGCAATCGGGGAAATTGGCGGTTTTCGGTCGCGCACTATTTACCAAAATTAATTTTATAGCCATAAAGGATCGCCATGAGTAGCGACACCCCCCCCCAAAATACCGTTATCGACGCTAAACAAGCCATCTTCGATAAGATTTTCAAAGAGAACCAAGAACTTCGTGACCGCAACTATGAACTTGATCGAACCTTGTTAAATTTTGAAGAGTTAGCCAGAGAACGAGAAGAACAACACAGACGTTTTGAAGATCTTGAAGAGAATATTCTTAAAGCCGACGATCTCGAATGCCTGACCAGCGAACTGCAAAGCAAACTTGCCTCTGATTTCGCCATCCCGATGGCCAACATTTCTCTCATAGCAAGAGAAAAAAGCACCATTGGACTTGATTTTCCGGAGATTATTGAGTCAGTCGACACTAAACGGGCAAGCAACCTTACCGAGGTGATAAGTTTTATCAGTGAACCTGACTACAATAGAATTTTCCCTCGAAACCGCCCCTTGATCAGCACCAAACCGGATCCAACCCTACTCGCCCTACTTCAACCTCAAGGCAATACTATCCACAGTGTCGCATCATCCGCTTTTGTCCCGCTTATCAGTCGAGGAGAAGCCATCGGTACGCTTAATCTGGCAAGTTCGGATCCCGAAAAGTTTATTCCCGGAACCGCTACCGATGCGGTTGAAAGCCTGGGCCGAAAATTGGCCACCGTCATCGAAAACAATCTCTTAACCGCCCAGTTGCAAAAGCTTCTGCGTACTGACCCGCTAACCGGACTCTACAACCGACGCACATTAGACGAAATCCTGCCCATTGAATTCGCCAGAGCTCAACGTTACGGCCACCCTTTAAGCCTGATTATGATAGATCTTGATGATTTCAAACTTGTCAACGACCGCTATGGTCATCCATCCGGAGATATGGTATTGTCGGAAACCGGTGCCTTGATCAATAATAATCTCCGCCAGCACGATATCGGTTTACGCTACGGTGGTGATGAATTTACTATCATTTTACCTAACACCAACCATCAACAAGGGCTAACCGTCATTGAGAAACTCATAAAGATAGCTGCAGCTACCGAAATCCAGGTCGACATGATGACCCACGTTCCGATCAAGATGAGTGCCGGCCTCGCCACCTATCCCGACACCCCGGCAACTGACGCCGAAGCCCTGAAAAAAGCTGCCGATAAAGACTTATATAAAATTAAAAAAAGAAAAAAAGAAGTTCTCAAACAGCCCTCTAATCCGGCCTAGCCGAAACCAAGAGATGAATTAAAAAGGTCTAAAAGGTCAAAGACAAGGGATTACCATCTTCGACTTCTTAGACCATTTTGAGTAAAATTACTAATCCAAAACTGTGATAGAAACAATTGACTACAATGCTTGCAAAACCCTCCCCGCTATCTCTTTCAAGGAAACAACATGGTCAACCCCACCGGCTTTAACCGCCTCTTTGGGCATGCCATAGACAACACATGAAGCCTCATCTTGAGCAAAGTTTACAGCTCCGGCATCTTTCATTTCACGCATCCCTCGAGCTCCGTCGGCCCCCATACCGGTCAAAATAACGCCGATCGCATTAGCCCCGACATAACGAGCCACAGATCGAAACAGAGGATCAACCGCCGGTCGCTGATAGTGAATCATGGGCCCGCTTTTCACGCTCACCAAGTAACGAGCTCCACTGCGGCGCATGACCATATGAAAATTACCCGGCGCCAACAAGGCCCGACCGGGACGTACGACATCACCATCCTCAGCTTCCTTGACCTCAATCTGACACAAGTCGTTAAGCCGCTCGGCAAAAGCAGTGGTAAAATTGGCCGGCATATGTTGCACCATAACAATCCCCGGTGCATTGGCCGGCAACTGGGTCAAAAATACTTTTAAAGCCTCGGTTCCACCGGTTGAAGAGCCGACGGCAATAACCTTGTTCGTGGTTTCGCTCAAAGCTGCCAGACGTTTTCCGCTAAACTTACTGAGATCGATTTTCCGAGCTCTTTCAGTGACATCAATCAGTGAGGCCGCCCGAATTTTTTCGGCCAACTGCTGCCCCATATCTCCTACACTATAAGCCTCTCCGGGTTTAGCCAGAACTTCAACCGCACCCGATTCCATCGCCTCAAGCGCAACCTTGCCGCCTTTGCGGGTCAAAGAACTGACAATAATCACCGGCATCGGAAAATGTTTCATTAACTTACGCAGGAATGTCAACCCATCCATTCGCGGCATCTCAATATCGAGCGTAATCACATCCGGACGCAAGGCCACAATCTTATCTCTAGCGACATAAGGATCAGGAGCCGTACCGACCACCTCGATATCTCGCTCCTTGGCCAACTCCCGGGTAAAAACCTGGCGCACCATAGCTGAATCATCAACAATCAGAACCTTAATCATCAACTATTTTCCATCCGTTCCTGAAGAGTTAATTCCCACCAGCAGAACTCCCTCATCAGAAGCATAAATAAATTTTTCAACACAATCATCCAAACTTGCGGCGGTCAAATGGTCTCCGGAAACCGTTGGGATGCCGAGTTCAAGACGGGCTTCCGGATCACAAATATTAACCAGATTACCGGACACCATATTGCCAATCTCTTTGAGTACATCCTGACATTGAGCCAGGCTTGCGGTCTCTTGGTCAAGACCCAGAAAATCAGCCGCGATCTGTTGCAACAATCTTGATTGAGCTAAGAATTTGAGCTCATAAGCAAAATCAGAACCTTTAATAACCACCTGAGCACCAATAAAATCTTCACTTAGGGGTAAAGGCCCTGACCGCGGTTCCAGAAAAACAAAAAACATAGTCTCCAGGACTTCAGAAATCACCGTCGTCAGATTCTGACTGATCTTCTCCAGCAGCATCATCTTCTCCTCCTAAAATCTCGACCAGCAAAGCTTTAATATCTTCCGGACGAAAAGGTTTCTTGATATAACCGGCCGCACCCATAGCCAGAGCTCCAGAGACAACCTCATCCCGGGATTCAGTCGTGATCATAACCACCGGTATAGCTGCCGACAGCGGATCACCTTTTATTTTTTTAAGCAGTTCGATCCCATCCATCTCCGGCATATGAATATCGGTCAAGACCACATCAGCCCAAAAATCTTCGAGTTTAGCCAAGGCTTCCAAACCATTCCCAGCTTCAGCGATCTCACCGACATCAAAACCGGACATACCAATTACCTTTTTGATAATTGCACGCATTGACATCGAATCGTCAACCACTAAAATATTATACGCCATAAATTCACTCCTAATGCAGGCTTCGCCCGCAACCCAAGGCACAGAGGGCTTAATCGAAAAAAGATACCAACCATCAATGTTCACTGACTCCGGCGATATCACAGGTTTTTTCCATCTCTATCTGAAAAAGGAGAACCAGCTTCTCTAGATCCTTCTCCCCAAGTTTTAATTTCTGCAAAAGCAGGTCATGTCCGCGGCAGGCCAAACCATCAACCCCGGTACCATAACCAACCATCACTGCAAGATTGTTGGCTAAAGCCACTATTTCAGCCAAAAGCCGAAACTCTTTCGGAGAACTAGAAGGTTCATGGTGAAAGGCGATAGCCGCAATTATAGCCGGAGGGAAATCCCATGACTCTGCAATTTTACCACCAATTTCGGCATGATCAAAGCCTAAAACCTCTTTTTCAGCCTCCTGAAAAGAGTACTCACCGCTCTCCACCATGCTCTCTATAGCTAAATATTTGTCAACGACAAAGGTACTTAAAACAACCTTGCCGACATCGTGCAGCAGAGCTGCGGTAAAAACCATGTTTTCATCAATTTTAAGCCGTAGATGACGCCGTAGAACCTGGGCCATCACGGCCGTAGCCAGAGCATGACGCCAGAGTTCATCAGCAAAAACGGCATAGCCTTCATTGGGTTTTTCATAAATTTTACTGGCGGCCCCGGAAAGGAGCAACTGCCTCAACTGGTTAGCTCCGAGGTAAACAACTGCCTCTTTCAGGGAAGAGACCTTACGCGGTAATCCAAAATAGGCCGAGTTACAAAGTTTGAGAATGTTTGCCGTAACCGCCTGATCAACCTTTAAGATATCCACCAAACCGGAAACTTCATATTCAGGTTCCGCCAACGCCTGCATGGCCCGCTGCACAACCTGGGGAAAGGGCGGCATCTCATCGACTGCGGCAATGATCTCTTCCATCAAGCTCATAACTCAACCATCCCTTTTTTGGAAATTTTCAGGTTTATCTTGCCATCTTCAATCTGCATATACATGGTTCTGTTACAATTGCCGCCAATATCTTCACCGTCAATCATAACGTTATTCTTCCAAAACATTTTACGCAAAATTGCGTAATTACGTTTACCGATATTAAAGGTACCGGCATCATCCATAATCTGACTGCCGCCGGCGACCTTGATAATCATCCTTTTCTTATCAGCTCCGAGTTTGTAGCACTGTTTAAACAATAGAGGTATACCCTTATTGGCAAACATCGCCGGATTCTTTGCCGCCTTTTCCTGATTTATTGATGAATCCGGCAACATATAGTGTAAAAGCCCGCCCACCCTGGCCACCGGATCATAAACGGCAAGACCGATACATGAACCAAGTGAGTAGGTAACCAGAGTATCCTCTGGATTATTGCTGACCTTAAGGTCAGCTATTCCTATCGTAACCAAAGACATCAGCCCTTTTTCCTGTAGAGTGAAGGTTGAACATAAACGAGGTCGTGCTCGACATTGGTCAGACTTTCCGAATGACCAATCATGAGATAGCCTCCGGGATCGAGAAATGAACTGAACTTATTAACCAGCTGCCCCTGGGTTGGACGATCAAAATAGATCATCACATTACGACAGAAGATACAATCAAAGCGGCCTTTGAAAGGAAAATCGTGCATCAAGTTCAAACGAGCAAATTTGATATTGGAAACAAGTTTTTCGTGGACTCGAAAACGACTGCCATCCTGATTGGCAGTAAAATATTTTTTCAGCATACTATCGGAAACATTACGCAAACGCTCCCCGTCATAAACCCCTTTTCGCGCATGCCCCAGAACATTGGTCGAAATATCGGTCGCCAGAATCCGAAAATCCCATTTTTCCAGAGCCATATTTTC
>JAUVDU010000181.1 GCA_030595135.1 Deltaproteobacteria bacterium
CAAAGATGCAGTCATCCTGACCGCCGGTTGCGCCAAATATCGCTACAACAAACTTAATCTCGGTGATATCGGCGGAATCCCCCGCGTTCTTGATGCCGGACAGTGTAACGATTCCTACTCCTTGGTAGTTGTCGCTCTGAAACTGAAAGAGGTCTTCGGCCTTGACGATATCAACGATCTGCCGATCTCTTACGATATCGCCTGGTATGAGCAGAAAGCGGTTGCCGTCCTTCTGGCACTTCTCTTTCTTGGCGTCAAAGGCATCCGCTTAGGACCAACCCTGCCGGCGTTCGTCTCACCGACAGTCCTCAACGTACTGGTCGAAAACTTCAACATCAAAGCAATCGATACCGTGGAAAATGATATTGCGGCAATGATGAAGGGTGAATAACTAAAGAGTTAATCACATAACCAACTAAAAAAAGAGCCGGCGGTTTTTTCGAAAAATCATTCGAAAAACCGCCGGCTCTTTTTGTTTGCATAACAATTTGATTGTTAATTTACATTTTACGCCTTATCCACTCGATATCCGCGCCGGGTAACCATGCGGTTATTGATAATCGCAGTGCGGGAATTGCCGATCAGGACGACGGTCACCATGTCGACTGCGGCTACCGGGAGTTCAGTTATATTTCCGAGCCAGCACTCTTCCCCTTCACGGCCCGCGTTGCGGACTGTGCCGACCACAGTAGAATTCCCTCTTGCTAAAGTAAATTCATTGATAATTTCAGGCAGTAGCTCCCGGCGGCTGCGACTTTGCGGATTGTAGAGAACACATACCAGATCGGCGGCGACGACGGCTTTGACCCGGCGTTTAACTTCTTCTAAAGGAGTCAGCCAGTCGGAGAGACTCAATACCGCAAAATCATTCATTAAAGGAGCCCCAAGAGCGGCGGCGGCGGCGTTGGCGGCGGTAATTCCGGGTACGACTTCAACAATCAGAGGTTCTTCTTCGTTCTCTTCGAGTTCGAGGAGAAGACCCGCCATCCCATAAATACCGGCATCGCCGGAGGAGACGACGACGACCATACTCCCCTGCCGGGCTTTGGCAATGGCACTTTGGCAACGGGCAACTTCACCTCGCATTCCGGTTGAAATAACTTCTTTATCAACAATCAAATCGCCGAGCAGGTCAAGATAAGGCCGGTAGCCGACCACCACATCGGCTCTTTCTAAAACCTCACGAGCCCGAGGAGCCAACAGATCCAGCCCACCAGGCCCGATACCAACCGCAAAGATTCTTCCTTGATTCATCATTTCTCTCTATTCTCATTTTCCCAACGGGCAACGGCAACCGTTATCCGGCTAAATTTATGTTTTTTCACTAACAACTCTCCCCGGCCAGCCAAGATTGCGGCCGCTTCACTGACCGATGCTGAGCCGGTAACCGCCTGAACCTTCGCGGATGGAGAAGGAACTTTGACCTTTTCAAGCTCAGCCGCCGAAAAAAAGCGAATCGGCAATTTTTTTTCAGCCGCAAAATCGAGCAGGCCTCGCTCATCTTTTTTAAGATCGATTGAGACAATTTCAACAATTTTTGACCAAGGGATACCGTGGTCGCCAAGTACGCTGGTTACGGCCTCTTCAATTTCGCTTATCGGCGTCTGCCGACGGCAACCGATACCGACCACAACTTTTGGACTTTGCAGAAAGAGGGTCGGCAGGTCCAAAGCCGGAGGGATCTCTTCATCAATCAGAACAAACCCGGAAACCTCAGCGAGATTTAACGCTTGAGAATCAATAGATAACGACGACCATTCAATTACCCGACCGTCGAAATGGGAGCAAACAGTTTTGCTCCAGAAAGGGTGGCCGATAAGCGCAATCTTTTTTCGAGCCAGCAGGAAGCCGTTAATCTCTTTGATCGCTTCGGGATTAATAATCTTGAAACCTTTACGGACGGCAATCTCGTCAATCGCTGCAAGACCCTGAACATCGGTGGCCGTGGTAATCACCGCTTTACCATTGAAGATGGCTGCGGTTTTACGAGCCAGACGGTTGGCCCCGCCGATATGGCCGCTCAAAAGAGAGATCGCAAACTCACCTTTTTCGTCACAAACGACAACCGCAGGGTCTTTGATCTTGCCCTCTAACAGAGGGGCAATCTGGCGAACAACAATCCCGGTCGCCATAATAAAGAGTTGCCCGGCAAAATTTTGCCAATTGTCGCTGACAATTTTTTTAAAAGTTCCCTTGGCAAAAACCGTAACCCGGTTTTTGCAACCCTCAGGCAACGTTTTGTCGGGCAAAGCTGATTCAAGAATAAAAGCGCTGGCTTTAGCATCAGCCTCAAGAAAGATAAATATCAATTTTGCGGCCACAGCGGTCAGACCATAAAGTGCCAGTGAGCCATCAAAAGAGGAGTTATCAGAGATTGTCACTAATGTTTGCCTTTTCGGATTTTTTATTGATTGGCCGCCGGCTTCTGCAGGCACTTTATCCGCACCACGGAGACTTTGAATTCAGGTATCTTGGCGAGCGGGTCGACGGCGTTGGCATCAGTCAAAACATTAGGCGGATTTTCACCAAAGTGAATAGGCAGAAAAAGGGTACCCGGAGGTACGTTTTCTGTAATCCTGGCCGGAACTTCCATCTCTCCCCGGCGTGAGGTGACAATCAGTACCTGATTCTCGCGAACTCCGACTTCGGCGGCATCTTGAGGATTGATTTCGATGTAGCCGGTTTTTTGTTCAAGATCAAGGTGCTTTGATACCCGGGTCATGGTGCCGGTGTGGAAATGGGCGAACATGCGGCCGGTAGTCAGGAAATAGGGGTATTCTTGATCCGGCAACTCAGCCGGATCTCGGTATTCGATAGCATGAAATTTGCCCTTGCCACGGGTAAATTGATCTTTATGGAGATAGGGAGTGCCGGGATGATTAATATCCGGACAGGGCCACTGCAAACCGTCAATACCCAACCGTTCATAAGTCATACCGGCATAGCTTTTGGGGGTTAACGAAGTTATTTCGTCAAAGATCTCTTCCGGGTCCCTATAGTTCATATTGTAACCCATAGCCGTTGCCAGGCGGCTGATGATCTGCCAGTCCGGCAGGCTCTTACCAATCGGTTCAATCGCCTGGTTGATTTTCATACAGCGTCGTTCCGTATTAGTATAGGTACCCTCTTTTTCTGCGCTTGAGGCGGCGGCAAAGACAACATCCGCAATCTGGGCGGTTTCTGAGAGAAAAAGCTCCTGAACAACCAGAAAATCAAGTTTTTCTAAAGCATGACTAAGGTGATTCCAGTCAGGGTCACTAAGTTTCGGGTTTTCACCAATAACATACAAGGCTTTGAGGCGGCCTTCCAGCATCGCCGGAATCATATCCGTAATCGTTAGTCCAGGTTGAGCGGAAAGTTCCCGGCCCCAGGCCCGGGAAAACTTTTCAATTATTTTAGGGTCATTAACCGGTTGATAACCGGTCATAACGTTAGGCAGGCCGCCCATGTCACAGGCTCCTTGAACATTATTCTGACCCCGCAGAGGATTGACACCGCTACCAGCAACCCCGACATTACCACAGAGCAAGGCCAAGTTGCAACAGGATTTGACGTTGTCGACACCGGTTGTATGCTGAGTGATACCCATGGCATAGAGCAGGGACGAAGGTCGGTTGTTGGCATAAAGTTCAGCCATCATAACGATTTTATCAGGATCTATCCCGGTAATCTCGGCTGCTTTCTCCGGGCTCCAGCCGGCAACCACTTTTTCGAGTTCGGCATAATCTTCACATCTTTCATCAATATAAGCCTGATCCTGCCAGCCGTTGGCAATAATAACATGCATCATGCCGTTGAGCAGGGCAACATCCGAACCTAAACGTTGATTGACCGCAACATCAGCAAAACGACTGAGTTGGATCTTTCTCGGATCGGCGACGATCAGTTTGGCTCCTTTCTCCTTGGCTCGGTAAATCCGGCGGGCAATCAGGGGATGACAGGCCGTGGTATTGCTACCGATAACAAAGATAGATCCGGCATCTTCAATGCCGGCCACCGAATTGGTCATAGCTCCACTACCGAAGGCGGCGGCCAGTCCGGCCACCGTCGAGGAGTGTCAGAGGCGGGCACAGTGATCAACGTTATTAGTGCCGACAACCGCCCGGGCAAATTTTTGCCCCAAATAATTTTCCTCGTTTGTAGTTTTGGCCGAAACCAGGATACCGACGCTGTCGGGACCATGCTGGGCAATGATCTCTTTAAAACGCTCGGCGGCAAAGTCAATTGTTTCATCCCAATCAGCTTTAACAAAGCGACCAAACATTTTGATCAAGGGCTGTTTTAAACGCAGAAAACTGTTGACATGCTCATGCATATTCCAACCTTTAATGCAGAGTTTGCCATCATTAACCGGGTGGCTTTTCAAAGGGAGAGTACCTGTAAGCTTTCCTTCAACCACTTGTAGAAGAATGCCACAACCGGTACCACAATAAGGGCAGACTGAAGGGACAAATTTGCAGTCCATGTTTTTCTCCAACAGAGGATTTACGATTCATCAAATTGGTTTAGGTTCGAGGACAACCTTGTCACCGAGCACACTGAAAGGTGACTGTTCCAGGCTTTCTCCAGTTTCATAAGCAAAGAGATCGCCGACGATTTCACCGACTTTTCTATAGAGCAGACGTAAAGGAATCTCGGCCGGGCAAGCTTCTTCACAGAGACCGCAGTCGATACAGCGGCCAGCCATATGCGTGGCTCTGATGAGATGAAAAATCGGCACTTCCGGCGGCAATCTACCGGGGCCGACCAATTCCTTATGTTCGAGGCTGCACTCTTTAC
>JAUVDU010000245.1 GCA_030595135.1 Deltaproteobacteria bacterium
TTAAAGAGGTCGCCGAAGGCCGTGTCTGGAGTGGCCGTCAAGCCAAAGAACTGGGTCTGGTCGATCATCTCGGCAATCTCGCCGACGCAGTTATGGCGGCGGCGGCCAGAGTCGGCCTGACCGCCGCCGACACGGTCTACCTGCAAAACGAAAAAAGTACTGCCGACCTTATCGGCGAACTCTTAAGCAGTCAACAACGTACATTCATCTCGTTACTGCCGGAGAGCTACCGCATCCTCGCCGACAACCTACAACTTGAAAAAACCGGGCTATTATATCTTGAAGACCCGCAAAATATCTACGCTCACAGCTTACTCGATGATTTTATGCAATAATAGTGATGGCTAAGTTAAAATTTCGATAGACAAGATGATGTGGTTTTCCAGGCGCGAGACCATACATATAGTATGTCGAGTGTCTGGAAAAACACATCATCGCAGGATATCGGAACTTTTTACGACGCCATCAATTTGACAAAACATATAAAAACCACTATAGAGCTTTGTCTTTTTTACCGGCGGTGTTTTTCCGCCTTGGTTTAATCCCTTAAAGGAGATTTCTACAATGTGTCGGCTAAGTGCCATAATTTCAGATAGTTACTTTTCCCCGATGGAAAATATCATGGCCCTGGAAACGATGAAAGAGGGTCACGACGGTTCCGGTCTCGGCTTGGTCTTACGCGATCTGGGCGGTGAATTTCTGGGTTTGAAAGAGTTCCCCATCCTCTCCGGCATCTGCAGCAAAGAGGGCTTGAGAGTCATGGATGAGTACATGGTCAAACTCGGCTTCAAGACCAAACATCTCTGGAACCCGCGCATCAAAGATTATAAGGGCGGCATGAAAGCCCGGGGCTTCTATTTTGCTCGGGCTTACGAATACCCGGAGTGGGCTGAAGAGGCCGGCACAGAGGTTCAAAGCGAACTTCTGACCAAAACCCGCTTAGAGTTAAGAGAGATGGGAAAAGATGATGCTTCAATTATCATCTTTTCGTTCTGGCCCGACCTGATCACATTGAAAGAGGTCGGTGACCCACTTGATGTCGGCCTCTTTTTCGGCCTCGATAAAAAACCCCTACTCGCTAAAAACATCTTTGCCCAGGGCCGCCAGAACACTAACTACGCCATCAACCTCTACGCCTGTCACCCCTTCTTTATAGAAGGCTTCACGACCATGACCAACGGCGAAAATACCGCCTTTGTCCCGATCCGTGAATTTCTCACGAGTCGCGGTCTGCCCGGTTATGTCGGCTATCGCAGCGATTCTGAGGTCTTTTGCCATATTCTTCATTATACGCGCAAAGAACTTAAATTCCCCTTAAAATATTACAAGGACGTTATCACCCCGCTCTTTGACCGGGAGATGGACGAACGTTCCGACAAAGCTGCCATCGAACTTATCAAACGGGTTTTGCGACCCCTGACCATCGACGGCCCCAACTGCACGATCGGCACCGATATCGACGGCACCGTCTTTATGGTTCAAGATGCCAAAAAGCTGCGGCCCGGAGCAATCGGTGGCGTACCCGGCAAATATGCCCTAATGTCTGAGGTCTGCGGGGTTGACGCTGTGATTCCCGATCGTGATCGCAGTAAAGATGTCTTTCCCATGAAATACGATATGGCCATGATCAGTAAAGATGCCAAGGAGATTACAGTATGGAATCAAAAACACGGCTCGATGTCAACGGTCAACTGACCTTAAAAGAGCTGCCTTATATAATTCGCTGGGAGTCGGATAAATGTACCCGCTGCGGCCAGTGCACGGCTGTCTGTCCCCAGAAAGCGATTGAACCAGCGGTACTTGTCCAGCGTTTGGTAAGTTCAGAAGGACCGATGCCTCTGCCTCAAACTGTACGTCAGGTAGGTCAAGGTATTAAACAGGTAACCGATATCGAACGCTATTGTGTCGGTTGCGGAGTCTGCTCACAAGTTTGTCCTAACGATGCTATTTTCCCTGAATATAATGAAGTCAACAAGTTTGCCTTTCACAAGAACCAGGGCGGCATCCCTTATAAACGGGGTGGGCGGCGCAACAGCACCGAGACCTCAACTCTCGACCAGCTTAAGTTTACCCGGGTTTCGATGCTCACTGACCCGGCGCTTGATGCCGGTCGCCATGAGTTTCATATCCGCACACTTTTAGGGCGCAATCTGGCGCCCGAAAATATGCCGCTAATCATCAAAGATGATGAGTTGGGCCTTGATGAGACGGTTTATATTCCCCCGGTTCGCGAAATCTTTCCGATTCGTATCGGGGGCATGTCGTTTGGCGCGCTTTCACCGAACATGTGGGAAGGCCTGGCCATGGGCGTCGCCTATCTTAACGAGGTTGAAAAGATTCCGGTAGTCATGTGTACCGGCGAAGGCGGCATGCCGCCGCGCCTCTTGAAATCACGTTTCCTCAAATATTTCATTCTCCAGATCGCCTCGGGCTATTTCGGTTGGGATGAGATTATTCACGCTATCCCCCATATGAAAGAGGATCCCGCCGCCATTGAAATTAAATACGGCCAGGGTGCTAAACCGGGTGACGGCGGCCTTTTGATGGCTTTCAAGGTCTTAGATCTTATCGCTAAAGTACGCGGCGTCCCGACCAAAATTGATCTCGCTTCACCCCCGACCCATCAAACCAAATATTCGATTGAAGAGGCCGTGGCTAAAATGCTGACCTCAATGTCGATGGCTTTTGATTTTAGAGTGCCGGTCTACCCCAAGATCTCGGGCACCAAAACCGCGACTGCGGTTTTGAATAATCTGGCCCGTAATCCTTTTGCGGCGGCCTTGACGATTGACGGCGATGATGGCGGTACCGGAGCAGCCTATAATGTTTCACTCGACAAAACCGGCCACCCCATCGCCTCGAATCTACGCGAATGCTATCTCAACCTGGTCAA
Organism: Deltaproteobacteria bacterium; assembly: GCA_030595135.1. Taxonomy (GTDB): domain Bacteria; phylum Desulfobacterota; class Anaeroferrophillalia; order Anaeroferrophillales; family Tharpellaceae; genus Tharpella. The sequence goes on from JAUVDU010000245.1 coordinate 2,894, forward strand.
AATCGGCAAACAAAACGAACTCCCGCTCTTTGCCGCCGGCGGCGTCGGTAAAACCGGTTCCCTGGCTGCCAATGCGGCGGCCCTGATCATGCTCGGAGCCTCCGGAGTTGATTGCGGCAAATATATCATGCAAGCCGCCGCCGGTTGTCTCGGTGACGAACGTAATCGCTGTAACCTCTGCAATATCGGCCGCTGTCCGAAAGGCATTACCACGCAGGATCCGCGACTTTATCGCCGTCTTGATCCCGACAAGGTTGCCGAACGAGTAGTTGATATATTTAAATCAGCCGACACCGAACTGAAAAAGATTTTTGCGCCAATGGGCCGCAGTACCCAATTGCCCATCGGCATGTCCGATGGCTTGAGCGTCGGCAACAAAGCGATTGCGGAGCAATTGGATATCAGCTACGCCTGTTAATAAGGAATAAGGTAAATTGATGTACGAAATCAGCGGCATTGTCCTAAATAAAAGAGTTTCTTCTAAAGATCTCGAAAAGAGAATTCAGGCGGCAGTTAAAAGCGGCAAACGCGAACTGAAAATTTTCGCCGACGGTCAACATGGAATCGGCGGTCGTCTCTGGCCGACCCCGGAAGATAAAAAAATAATTGTCGATGGAACTTCAGGCCAGCGGCTCGGCAGTATGGGTATGATGGGGACCAAGATTATCGTCAACGGCTCCTGCTCAGACGATGTCGGCTGGCTCAATTGCGGGGCTGAAATCACGGTTTTAGGTGACGTCAGCAACGGCGCTCATAACGCCGGAGCCCAGGGAATTCTTTATGTTCAGGGCGGGGCCGGAGCCCGCTGTGATACGATGACCAAATCAAACCCCCGCTTCGCCCCGTTGCAATCCTGGTATTTCCGTGATGTCGGCGACTCCTTTGCTGAATTTAAAGCCGGTGGTATCGCCGTTGTCTGCGGTATTGATCCCCGGCATCCGGGCAA
>JAUVDU010000018.1 GCA_030595135.1 Deltaproteobacteria bacterium
AAACTTGATCAAAACTGAGCCCCTGCACTTTTGCTGAAAGGAGTCAGAAACAACAAGGAGCGCCTCTATACTCATTGCCCTCGAACTTGTCAACCAAATTTCGCCTTTTCAAGTCCAAACGTTCTGAGCAAGCTGACGAAATAGACCGCCAAAATCTCCGGTACTCATCAAAACCACCAACTCTTTGCGCCCGGCTCGCTCTTTGAGAAGATCATAAAGTTCATCAATATCGGCCACCGCCCGGGCCGATATTGAGCCGCCTCGAATAGCGCTCGCCAGCCGGGCCGTATCCAGAGCTTCATCTTTATCCATATTTGCCAACCCGTGCACCGGAGCCAACAGAACCTCATCGGCAGCAAAAAAGGCCGCCTCCAGCTCTTTTTGAAAAAGATTACGCCGACTGGTCGCGGTTCGCGGTTCAAAAACCGCCAGCAGATGGTGTTCGGGATAATGCTCCCGCAGAGCCTCAAGCGTCCGCTTGATCGCCGTCGGATGATGAGCAAAATCACTGAGATAGATGGTTTTCCCTGAATGACCAACCAACTCCTGACGCCTTTTAACACCTTTAAAAGTGCCTAAGCCTTTAGCCACCGCCGCCCGCGAAAAGCCCAACTCTCTGAGCAAAATTGCCACCGCCAGAGCATTTTCACCATTATGACGACCAATCGCTGAAACTTTAATCTGCTCTTGCGCATTACCGGGCTCACTAAAACTGATTTGACCGCCATCAACCAGCGCCCGATAATCAAGCAGACGAAAATCGGCATCCTCTGACCAACCATAAGTCAACACCTTACAGGGCGCTTCCGGCAACAATTTTTTCAGCACCGGACAATCCGCAGCGGCAACCAGCAGCCCGGTAGCCGGCAAAGCCGCAATCAATTTCCGAAACTCTTCGATAATCTCGTCAATGCCGGAAAAAAGATCGATATGATCCATCTCAATCCCGGTAATAATCAGATGGGTGGCTCGATAGTGATGAAATTTAGCATGCCGATCAAAAAAGGCACTGTTATATTCATCCCCCTCCAGAACAAAACTTTTCCCCCGACCGAGTCGATAGTTAGTCGAAAAATTATTCAACTCCCCGCCAATCATAAAGGAGGGCTCCGCTCCGCAACGCTCCAAGGCCCAGGCCAGCATCGAGGCCGTCGAAGTCTTGCCATGGGTACCGGCCACAACCAGACGGTGCTCGGAGGATGACAAAAATTCATGCCACAAAGTTTCCGGCAGTGAACGACAACAAAGACCCAGCTCTTCAGCCCGCACCGCCTCGGCATTACTCCGAGCCGCAACATTACCGACCACCACCAGAGCAAAGCTCCGATCGAGCCGCGCCCCATCATAACCGGACTCAACCTCAATCCCCCGAGCCGCCAGCAGATCACTCATCGGCGGATAAGCCGCCGCATCGGAACCACCCACCTGCCAACCCCGCTCCTGCAGCATACTCGCCAAAGCCGCCATCGCCGTCCCGCAGATTCCAATCAGATGAACTTTTTTCATGATCTCCTGTCCACAGCTCTGTACTTTAAAAACTGGTAACTTCTAAATAGTGCGCGACCGACTGTTCCGTTTAAACCTTAAAACAGAACTATGGATTTCCATAATTCACTTTAGAGTCACCAAACAGAACTATGGCTCCCCATAATTCACTTTACGGACAGCAAAATGAATTATGGTATTTTATAGTTTATTTTCCCCATTCCGTTTCGACACTGACTTGGAATCAACCTGACGCTCCCGGAAAATATTCAAATACCGCCGGAACAGGTAGACTCGGTTCCGTTTAAATCCCGTTATTTCCTCCAATACTCCTATGCTTTCAAGCCCTGCAACCAATTCACGGGCCGGGTTCCTGTTGATTTTCAGGAGTTCTTCCACAGTGGCGATGGAAATGGCCGGACTCTTATATAAATGTCGTATGAGTTGCAACGCATTCTCAGCACGCCGCCCCAGCGTAAAGACTGTGGTATCCAGCTCCTGACGTAGCACCAGAATCTCCTCGAACGTTTCCTTACCATTTTGGGCAGTATCAATGACCGCTTGCAGGAAGAACCGGCACCAGAGCAAAACTCCGATCGAGCCGCCCGGCCTCATAACCGGACTTAACCTCAATACCCCGGCCCACCAGCAAATCACTCATCGGCGGATAAGCCACCGCATCAGAACCACTCTCCTGTCAACCCCGCTCTTGCAACATACTCGCCAAAAACGCCATCGCCGTCCCGCAAATTCCAAACGGTGTCATAGCGTTCATGGGCTATGCGTTTCATCTTCTCGGCACTGGTTTTACCGAGGCTCTTCAGTATGGGACAGTCATTGAATTATAACAGGCGGTCAGCGGCAGTTGTCAAGTTTTCCTTGAAAACTTGACAACTGCCTGTAATTCCCTCTCTCGCAAAATGTTCCAGGTGTGAAAGCTGACATTTTGCTAGAAGGCTGTCCGAGAATGCTCTTTTTCCCCAGCTCTTCGTTATTTTTTTCAAATAATGCTCGGAATACTACGAATACGATTATTACTCCGTTATCGCCGATCGTCAATTTGTATTTGTCGATATGCCCCCTACACAGAAGGGCAACCCAAATAATCTAAGACAAGGTATGCTCAATATTATTATTTGTCGCTGCTAACCTTTGTTTAGCTATCTTCAAGTAGCCAATATTATTATCAATACCAACAAATCTTCGATTTAGTTTCTTACATACAACTCCGGTTGTGCCACTACCGCAAAATGGATCAAAAACTAGATCATTAACATTGCTGGACGCAATTATTGCTCTTTTAACAACTTCTTCTGGTTTTTGAGTCGGGTGTTTTCCAAATTTTTTTTCAGAGTTATCGACTGATGGCATTTTCCAGATATCTCGCCATACAGACTTCATTGGTTTCCCATTTGAAATAGTTTTGAGCAGATCATAATTAAAAGTATGTTTTGAATATTTTGTTTTTGATGCCCAAATAAGATGCTCAGATGCATGAGTAAAATATTTTTGGGTTAAATTTGGAGGCGGGTCTTGTTTTTCCCAGACAACATTATTTAATATTTTATATCCTAACTCCTGCAAAGCAAATCCAACTGAAAAAATATTATGAAATGTTCCACAAACCCAGATTGAACCATTTTTCTTTAGAATTCGTTTACTTTCTAATAACCATTTTTTATTGAACTCATGAACTGCTTCAATGTTTCGTGATTTATCCCACTCCCCTTTATCTACACTTACTCTCTTCCCTCTGCCACATGTTATACCTCCAGATGACAAAAAATAGGGTGGATCTGCAAAAATCAAGTCGACACAATTATCTGGTATATTTGTAAAGAAAGAGAATGTATCTAAATTATATAATTTAATTTTACTCGCACCATCGTAGTAAAAAGGTGAAATAGTATTCTCAGAAATTTTATACTGTTGATTAAAATTAAACATGTTGAAATCATTAGCAACAGAATATCTCATACTTTATTGTCACAACCTTCACAAAAAAAACTAACATATCGACTTTCTCTTTTTAAGACATTAATTGAAATGATTCACCCCACACTAACTTCCTTAAAAGGCACAACTTTCCCCACTTGAGAATGATTTGAATAGGTTTCCCAATCAGGATTATATTCTTCTGCTTGGTTCCCCCAAGTTGTCCACCCTTCTCTTGCACCTCTGCCGAAAAGCTCTAAAAACGGCCCCCAACTGCAAGATTCTATTAAATCATATTGTTCATCAGGCTTTCTACTATGTTCTCTTTTACGTGATGATATAATGTTTTCCTGACTTCTTCCTGGTTGCAAAGTTCTTATATTTTTCCCACGCACACCAAATAAAATCATTTCAGTAACATTTCTAAAATAAAACCCGACACCTCTTCTGTCAGGGCCACCATCCTTTCTGATTTTATACCAGACAAGGTTTGTCTTATATTTAAACCCCCAATGTTCCATCACTTGCATACCTTCTGCCAAAAGTGCATTTGGAACCCACAGATACAGATGTGCCCTTTCTTCTGCAATAGCCTCAACAGGCAAGTCTTTTATTCCTTGCAACTTCATTGTAGGATAGCGAGACAGTCTTTTATGCTCTGGTGCCATTTTCCCCGTGCGGTTTTGAAACTGCCACGGTGGATCAGCAAGTATTGTTGAAAACTTTCTATCACCAATAAAGTTCAATAAATCATCTGATGCATTCATTTTCTACCTTCTCCTTTACTCTTCCCAGTCTGTTATGACGCTGGGTTTTATACCAAAAACTAAAACAGGGCAACCACCATGACGGCCAGCATTAAGACGATATAGTAATTTCCCCATCCATGTCGTACTTGCACCATATTTTTGTTTACAAAATTTAGGGTTGCCTTCCTTGTCGCAATCAATACTACCATCCTTCTTTCTCAACGGAGTGACGTCAAAGATCTGATTAAGTTTTTCACTACGAGTTATCAGTACCGCGACACTAATTACACCACACTCGTGAAACATGCGAAAAGCATATAAGTCACGGTCATACGTTTGATCTTTACTGTTCCACTCCATATCAAGTGCAACTCGACCCTTAACATAATCAATTTTGTGTCCATCGATATAGTTTTCCAGAATAATAGGTGGCTTATCAGGCAATTTATGTTTTTTTAGTTTTCCAGTAGACAAAACTTCTTCGCTTTGCTCTGAAACACGTATGATTAAATCACCTTGAATTCGAGTCTCAAGCCAATTACACGGGCGCAGATACTCAGAAAATTGTTTAGGAATAACTGATTCATTGCCGCCAGGTGAAGCTATGTCCATTATTGTTATCCTAAATTTTAACAAGGCTTGCTCGATTTCATTCAGTTCATTTGGGAATGAACTCTTCAAAATAGCTGCTGCATGCCTATAGCTATACACGTCATATAATTCCAATACTTCGGAATTTATATTTTTATTTATTTCTTCTATCCGATCCGCATTATGATTAGGTGTAAGTTCAACACCATCTTTATCATTTTTTGGTTTCATCCTCTTCAATGTTCCTTTTGAAAGTTTAATTTTCATTTAATGGTGACTCTGTTTTATATGGAACTTTTCCTGATGGAACATATTTAGCGGCTGGTTCTAGGTGTGTTTCTTGATCATCAAAGAAAATATGCGGCTTAAATGACTTAAGTATTTTGGATTTTTCTAAACCTCCCAGAAAAAATATTTCATCGACATAGACGCCCCAATGCCGCAACGTTTTAATTACTCTCATTTCAGCAGGGCTATTACGAGCCGTAACTATTGATATTCGTATTGGAGAATATTCGACCTTATGCGGAAGCCTTTCTTGCAAACGAGACAGTTTTTTCAATAATGTAGCATAAGGACCATCACTTAGTGGAGTATCTTGCTCTTGATCTTCAACATCATGAAATTTTTGAAGACCTTCCGCCTTATATACAATCTCACTTTCATCACTAAATAGGACTGCATCACCATCAAATGCAATCCTAACCTGACCTGATGGAATTTTTTCAGCGTCACTTGGTGGATCTTTAACAACGGCTACTGCACATGTATCACTATCAATAACTCTCTGTGCATCATTAGTATTTGTTGTCAGAAACAAGTCAACATCATATGCATCCAAATAATCAACTACGGATTCCCCTCCCGTAAATGCCGACCTAGTTATATCCAATTTTTGTTCTCTAATATTGTAAAACACTCGAATGCCTGTTTCAGGGCTATTTCTGGACATAACCACTACTTGAATCAACGGTGTTTCACCCTCACTGAAACTTATTAAGAGACATTAAAGCTTTAACTAATGGGAACCCTGTACCAGGCTCTAGGAGAACAGCTTCATGTTCTTCTGTGTATTTTCGATATTCATCCATCGCCTTTTCAGGGTTAGTATCGTATTCATCTCTGAACACTGCATCAGCTTCGCTTAAATCAAATAAAGCGGTGGAGGTAATACCAATCACTAATATATCAGATAAATCTAAAGCCATATTTTATCCTTTCAGCATATCGATTAGGCAAAACCAGAACGATAGGATCAATTGATCTACGCCACCATTATTCTCAAGTTTTTAAATCCCATTCAAACTTCATTTTTTTCGTAAATTTATACCCAACTACTATCATCAAAAACACATCCCTCCCAATTTCTTAAAATCATTACCAGTCAGTACTAACCCTGTCAATCATTTTTACACTCCGTTGGGGCAGCATTGTCGGTGATATTGATCAAGCTCGGCCTGGAGTTGCTTGGTTAGTGATTGATTGTCGATAATCATGATGTCCGGGAGCCACTGTTTGACCAGAGCCAGGACTTCATTGTCGGCATAGTAGAGCATTGTGACGAGTAGATTTTTGCAATCTTCGCTTTCGATGGTCAAGGATGCCGGGAGGTTGCGTTCGAGATAGATGCGGGCGGCACCGCTGATTTTGAGTTTAACGTTTTGACACTCTTCACAGACCCAGGGGCTAAAAATTGCGTCGGTGAAATTCTCCAGCTCCTCAACGACGCTGTCATCAACCTTATAGTTGCCGGGATGGATAATCGGGGCGGTAATTTTTTTGAGATAAAAACTTTTCAGGCGGCCGTTTGCCAGATCGCAGGCCAGCAGATACCAAAAACCTTTGAGGTTGGCTAGACGATAGGGGTGAACCGTATACTTTTTGGTCTCGTTCCGGTTGTTACGATACGAAAAACCAACCTGCTGACGCAGAGCGACAGCTTGATTCAAAAGTCTGAAAAGATTGCTATAGTTTGAGACATCCTCAAGGTTGAGATGAAATAGAAAGCCGGAAGTACTGAAACTGCGGCCTTTAAGAAGTTTGTCGGCAATTTTCGTGTATTCGGTATCAACATTCGTGATCATGGCCGCGATCAGATCGGCAACCAACGCGGCATCAGGGTCGCTGGTGCCGCGCAGTCGGTAAGCATTGATAAAGTGATAGCGGCCATCCGCTTCTCTCCGTTCAATCGGCAGATGGCTTAGGCGTTCATTAAGATCCTTCTGGATAGTTCGCGGCGAAACCCCGAACTCGGCGGCTAAATCTTTAACCTCTAAGGCTTCTCCAACGTTGAGACGACAGATAATCGTCGTCAAGCGATACATCGCCCTATCATATTCCGGTTTAGCCATCAGTTATCCCTTTTGTAACTATTCAGCGCAGGTAGAAAAGCACCTAATTTTGATGGATTTCAGTGAATTCTGGGGACATAACCTGATTCTCCGAAGGAAATCGGGATTGTGTCCCCAGAATTCATGCATAGGCATCAACCATGATCGGGGTTACACGGTATTGGCAAAAATTTTGGTAATCGGCCACTTCATCTGCTAAAACCTTCATAACCCAGCCCAAAACGAAAACATCATCGAGCCAGCCGATAAGCGGAATAAAATCGGGAATAATATCGACTGGAAAAACGACATAGGCCAGTGCGCCCGCAATCGTGGCCCAGGTACCGGCGCTCAAACAAAAATCCGGATCCGTTATCATATTGAAAAGGGTGCTGAAATCCTCATACCACTCTTTATCTTGGTGCTCATAAGAGAATCTTGCGGCTCTCTCCTGATCAAAATCGTCGGCCAGTTTTTCCGAAAGTCTCAGTGCCTGCGCTCTCTCTTCTCCCGATAAACTCATAACATCCTCCCTTTGTCCTTAATAACAATTTAAAGATTTGTCTCTTTATTTTGCCATTATAGAACACGGAACGAACGCGTGAGTTCGTTGCAAAAAAAATTTTTTGGGATTTTTTATTTTATTTTTACCCTTGAGACTATTGACATGACCAACTTTATGACTTAGATTAAGACTATGATAAATTTAAATATAAATGAGATAAAAACCCACTTCTCAAGCTACCTTGCCAAGGTCAGCAATGGCGAAACCGTAATTATTTGCAAACGCAACGTGCCCATTGCCGAGATAAAACCGATCAAGACACTCCCCGACAAAAAAAGACCAATTGGCCTGGCAAGTAAAGAATATCCTGACTTTAAAATCAGTAAAGCTTTTTTTGAACCTCTCCCTGATGACATTATCGCCGCTTTTAACGGAGAAGGTTCGTGAAACTGCTTCTCGACACCTGTACCTTCCTTTGGTTAACCAAAGGCGATGAGGAACTTTCAAAAAATGCAATTGAAGCTTTTTCCGACCCCAAAAATGAAGTCTATTTAAGTGCTGTTTCGGCTTGGGAAATCAATGTTAAGTATCGGCTTGGTAAACTGCTCCTTCCCCTTTCTCCGGATCAATTTATTCCAAAAGAGCGAAAAAGACACCTTATCGCTCCGCTGGATTTAACCGAACAAGACACCTCGCATCTATGTAAATTGCCGCCCATCCACAAAGACCCTTTTGATCGCATACTTATCTGTCAAGCCATTGAACACTCATTAACAATTTTAACCCCTGATCCACTTATCATCCAATATCCGATTCGTACTCACTGGTAACCACCCTCTACCTACGTACACCGGACGTAACTCTTCAAAAAAACGATTGCGGATCGATATCAAGGCGCCAGCTTAGTGGCGGCGGGGCAGAAAGTTGCTGTCGCCATTGGCGTAAGAAATTATGCAGTAAAGAACGTTGAGTTGCTTTGATCAGAAGGTTCCAGCGGTAGCGGCTCTGGACTTTGACAATGGCCGAAGGTACGGGCCCGAGCAGGACGATGGGTGGCGGGGTATCGTGCAGACCGGTCGATTTTTGCCCGAGAATTTCCAGGCCAAGTTTTTTTACGGTTGTCAGAAACTCGCGTACCCGATCTTCATCGGGGCCGACCGCCCTTAAATTGGCGAGGTAGGAGAAGGGCGGAAACCCGAGTTCGCGTCGACTTTCAAGCTCCTGACTATAAAAGGAGACGTAATCATGGGCGGCCGCTGTGAGCACGCTATAGTGATCGGGCTGCAACGTCTGAATAATCACTTCACCTGATGAACTGTCGCGCCCGCGCCCGGTACGACCGGCAACTTGGACCAAGAGCTGAAAAGTTCTCTCGGGAGCCGTAAATTCCGGCATCTCCAGGGAAAGATCGGCAAAGATGACGCCGACGAGATCGACCATCGGGAAATTATGCCCCTTGGCTAACATCTGAGTACCGAGCAGAACCTCGGCTTTTCCCTGGCGAAAATCCTCTATAATCCGCCCAAGTTCACCTTTACGCCGGGTCGCATCACGATCAAGGCGCAAAACCCGGGCCTCGGGAAAATGCTGCGCCAATCCCTCCTCCAGCTTCTGAATCCCGATACCCAAGGGGAAAAACCGCTTACCGCCACATTTTGGGCAAATTTCAGGTACCGGCTGCTGACCGCCGCAGTAGTGACAGACGAGAAGCTCAAGACTTTTATGAAAAGTCTGATGCACCGAACAGAGGCGGCACTCCGGCATATAGCCGCAATTAAGACAATAAAGGGTTCGGGAAAAGCCGCGTTTATTGAGAAAAAGCATCACCTGACGGCCATTGGCAAAGACCGCTTTCATACGCTCGAGCAGTCGGGTGCTGAAACCATCCCAGGCAAACATGTTTTTCTGATCTTTACCGAGATCGATAATTTCAACCGCTGGCATCGCTTTCTCATCAAGGCGCTGGGGCAGGGAGAGAAGCTCGTAACGCCCGGCCTGCGCCCCATGATAACTGATCAAGGCCGGTGTTGCCGAGCCTAAGACCACACAGCAACCAGCCATCTGCCCTCTGAGCAGGGCCAGATCCCGACCGTTATAGGCAAATCCCGACTCCTGTTTATACGAGGGTTCGTGCTCTTCATCAACCACGATAATTCCCGGTCGGGCCAGCGGCGCAAAAACCGCCGAACGCGCCCCGACCACGATTTGGGCCTTATCCGCAGCAATCCGGCGCCACTGATCATAACGTTCACCGGCATTTAAGCCACTATGCAAAACCGCAACCCGGGGCCCGAATTCATGAATCAGGCGATCAACCAGTTCAATCGTTAAGGCGATTTCCGGCACCAGATAGATGGCTCCCAACCCCTGCCCGATAACCTCGGCGATCAATTTGATATAGATCTCGGTTTTGCCGCTGCCGGTTACCCCATGCAGAAGATAGGGGGCAAATTTTTTCGGGACTAATGCAGCGTTAATCCGGACAAAGATCTCCTCCTGAGCCGGAGTCAGCGTCACCGCTTGCCGGGGGATTGCCAAAGGCGCACTATCGTCCGACGACAGGGAGCGAAGTTTGGGAATTTCGGATGCTTTAAGCCAGCCGCAATCCTGCCAGCGGCGAAGCCAGGTTGAAGCGCCGCTAAAGGCTGTCAAAAACCGGCGACGGCTGAAAAATCCTCCCGCCGCAATAAAATCAAGCACCTGAAGACGTTTGTTTTTTTCAATCTTAGAGCTGGTCAGGGCCTCGATAATTGCGGCTTTGTCAACAATTTCATAGATCAGCTCAACCTGTGCTTTAACCAATGGCGGCAAAAGTTGATCTTCACTAACCAGCCAACCTTGCTTGACCCAATTCGCGAGCCGGGCTTTCAGACGAGCCAAAGGCACCGGAACTACAAGTTTTCCAGCCAAGTCTTCAAGCGGCAGAGAACCGGCGGCAGTCAACAAATTTAAAACCTCAGCGAGCAGAGGCGAGCGGGTTTTGGCTTGGAGATCAAGTGCCTTCTCCCCTAAACCCAGCAAGCGGCGCTGACGATATTGCAAACCGCTCGGCAAAAGTGCGTGCAGGGCTTCGCCGAAGGGGGTCTGATAGTAGTGAGCGGCGCGCTCGTAGAAAGCGAGATGATCCTGATTAAAGAGAGGCTCTTCATCGACCACGGCAGCCAGAGTTTGCAGGATAACCCCCTCTTTGAGAGGTGGACATTGCTCACTCCAGCCAACCAGATAGCCACTGGTTAAACGATTACGAAAAGGGGCCAGCACTCTTTTGCCGACCAAAAGACGAGCAATAATTGCGGGATCATCGACCCGGTAAGTAAAGGTCGTATCGAGGGGCAGATTAAATGCTACCTGGGCGTAGAGGGGTGGGGAAGATTCAGACACAATTACCGTTTAACCAGTTCAACAATCGTAATCGCGGCGCCTCCGGCGGCGGCATCGGGATGAGAAAATTTGCTGACATAGGGTAAAGTTTTAAGAATTTCATGGATTCCCTGGCGCAAGCGGCCGGTGCCGTGGCCGTGGACAATCTCAACTTGAAGTTGTCCGTCAACAATCGCCTGGTCGATAAAAACGCCGAGCAGGTCGGCGGCTTCATCAACCCGTTTGCCGATCAAATTGAGTACCCGAGTCGCCCCGGAAACCCCTAGAGCACCGCGCCCCAAACCGGAACCGCCATCTTCGGCAGCAACATTTCTGATCTTGACCGAACTCTCTTTACCGGATCCGAATCCATTTGCCGTCGCCGGCAGATGCCGACTGATTTTATCCGGCGTCAACGTAACCCGCAGATTACCATCCAAAACCACAGTCAGACGCTGGCGCGAAGAGTCGATCGCAACAATCGTTGCCGCCTTGCTCTGACCGGCAACCTGAACCCGATCTCCGACCACAAGTTTTTCATAATCAACAGCGGCCGGAGCCCGGACCGGTTTCGGCAAAAGTCCGTAAACCTCGTCACGAGCTTCGTTAAAGGCATTACGAAGCTTGCCGATTTTAACCTCCGGCAGCTCTTTCAAAGCAGCTTTTCCGGCAGTTTTTATCGCCGTTTCCAACTTGGTTTTGGCCGCCTCCAGTTCCGTAAGCCGCGCTTTAAACTTTAATCGCGCCTCCTTAACCAGCAAGGCAACCTGCTCC
>JAUVDU010000359.1 GCA_030595135.1 Deltaproteobacteria bacterium
GGGTATTGTGTTGGCTTCTGTCCCCAATTCGCCATTCGCATGACCTGATGGCGTCGTAAAAAGTTCCGATAGACAAGTTGTTGTGATTTCCCAATAAATTAGCTGAAATTAGAGTGAATTTTGCTTTACCCTCTTTGACGGGGCCGAGAAAGCAGGGGGCAAAAACCGCGACAAAAACTTACACTCTATCTCGATGTGGGGTCAGACCTCCAGGCGCCGGCTGTAAGCCGGTTGCCGATCTGAGTTCTGACCTTCCCTCGAAGCCGGGCGAAGCCCAAATAACTACCTGACCGGCTTTAACTTAAAGCGGTTATAATCAACCATGAAGGATTATATCATGAAAAAAATTGCGGTTTTAGCCGGTGATGGTATCGGCCCGGAAGTTATGCGGGAAGCGCTTAAAGTGCTTGACGCAGTGCAAGAAAAATTCTCTTTTAAACTTGAATACACCTCTGCCGATGTCGGCGGTTGTGCTATCGACAATCAGGGTTCGGCGTTGCCGCCGGAGACCTTGAAAATCTGCGAAGAGAGCGATGCGATTTTGTTTGGCTCGGTCGGTGGGCCGCAATGGGAAAACCTGCCGCCGGCCGAGCAACCGGAACGGGCCGCGCTCTTACCCTTACGCAAACATTTTGATCTCTTCTGTAACTTTCGCCCGGCCAAAGTCTATCCCTCCCTGACCGCAGCCTGCCCTTTAAGGGCTGATATCGTCAAAGAAGGTTTTGATATTCTCTGCGTGCGCGAATTGACCAGCGGCATCTATTTTGGTCAGCCCAAAGGCCGGACGGGTGAAGGTAAAGACGAAAAAGCCTTCGACACGATGGTCTACACCCGGGGCGAAATTGAACGAATTGCTCATTTAGCTTTTGCCGCCGCCCGCAAGCGGCGCGGACAGGTAACCTCAATCGACAAAGCCAATGTCCTGACGACCATGGTTTTATGGCGGGAAGTCGTCTGCGAGGTCGCCAAAGAGTACCCTGACGTCGCCTTAAACCACATCTATATCGACAACGCCACGATGCAGATGGTCAGGGATCCACACCAATTTGATGTTATGCTCTGCGGCAATATGTTTGGTGATATCATCTCCGATGAAGCCGCCATGCTGACCGGTTCAATGGGACTTTTAGCCTCTGCCAGCCTTAACCGAGAGAACTTCGGCCTCTTTGAGCCCGCCGGCGGCTCCGCCCCCGATATCGCCGGACTTGGCATCGCTAACCCGATTGCTCAGATACTTTCTGCGGCCATGATGCTGCGCTACAGTTTTTCCCTTGATGAAGCCGCCGACGCCATAGAAAAAGCCATCGCCAAAACTCTGGAAGAGGGCATCCACACCCGTGACATTGCCATAAACCCGAATAAAACGGTTAATACGGCAGAAATGGGTGAGGCGATTTTAAAAAAGATTTAACTATTCAGCGCAAGTAAAGAAGCACCATATATTGATGAATTTCAGTAAATTCTGGGGACATAACCCGATTCTCCAAAGGAAATCGGGATTGTGTACCCTGAATTTACGGGTTAGCTGAATAGTTACAAAGAATTTAATTCTGATGTTTCTTTACCTGTTTCAATGATTCTATCACTTTGCTGGCATCCTTTTTACTGCAACTGTCGATATCGACCTTGTGATAGTATTTGCGCAGGAAGTTATTGAAATGGTTGGAGCTCCAGCCGAGCTCTTCGACGAGATGCAGGACATAGAGCTTCTGACGGATTGTCAGCCCCTCCGGATTGAGGCGATAGTGGCGACTTTTGGCAAAATCACGCATCAGGCGGCGAAAGCTTAGCTCATCAAGCTCTTTAGCTGAACGGACGCCGCAGGATTTTTCGAGAAAATCACGATACTCATCGTCGGAAAAACCCAACTCCCGTTTGACGATATGGATAACGGCGAGTTTCTTGTGATCAATCATTTTGGACTCTCTATTAAACAAAAAATGCTGCGTGATTAGATGTAAAAGAGGGGGGATCGCGTTTAATAATCGGAGCGAGCGCCGGATGGCGTTTAAACTCTTGATCGAGAAAGCGCCTAACCTCTCGCCGTTGCCAGCCATGCGGATGGATGAAATCGCCGTAGAGCGAGAGGTCGCCTGAATAAAAATCTCGCACCTCAAGCTCCTGGCTTTCGGGGCTGTATAACGGCAAGTTGAAAATAGCGAGATTAAGAAACGTCACCGCCTGACTATGTTTAACCATAAATTCGAGCGTCCGCCGGGCTGCGGGCAGAGCTTCGGTCGGCGTGCCGAAAAGAAGATAGACATAAGTCGCAATCGCAACCTGTTGCAAATTGTTTAAAACCGTCGAAACCTGCTCTAAAGAGATACCCTTCTGCATCGCTTGCAAAACTTCCTGATCACCCGACTCAATCCCCAATTTCAGCATCACGCAACCCGCCTGCCGCAGTTTACGGCAAAATTCAAGATCACAGAGATCATCGCTAATGCGGGCAAAACCGTACCATGGCACCCCCGGCGGCTGTTTGATCAAGGCCCGCATGAGAGACGGACTCAGCGCATTATCGAGAAAGTGGATAAGTCCGGGCTGCATAGTCTGCACAAGTTGATTAAGTTCACTGACAACAACTTGCGGAGCAATCTGTCGATAGCGGCTGCCTTCGGCTTTTTCCGGACAAAATGAGCAACGATTCCAGTAACAGCCACTTGATGCGGCATAGGGCAAAATCCGGCCGGGGGCGAGATAGTCAAGCTGTGAGAAATCACTGAAATCAGGCAGGGCAAACTCATTCTCGACCGTTTGAGATAACCGGTTTTGCACCTCAACCTCAACCTTCTCGACCTTTGGAGATCGCGCTCCCAACCGTTTTGATCTCAACAATTCCAGTAAAGGTTTTTCTCCCGG
>JAUVDU010000164.1 GCA_030595135.1 Deltaproteobacteria bacterium
TTTATCGTAAGTTTCCCGGTAACCACTGAATCGACACCAAAAATGCGTAAAGTGTCGACCAGATCAAGATCATCAATCGCGCCTTTAAGCACAACCTCATGCCCTGCCGCCAACTCATCCATTATTAACGAAGCCTTGACGTAGCCACCCTCAAAAATAAATGAGACGGGATCGATATTGAGCTTGTCATTATGAATTTTCAGACCAATTGCAAAATCTTTCAGCACCTCTTTAAAACCCAACACCTGATCAACAGAGATGTCGATATCGACATCGCAATCAAGATCACGAAGCGCCTCCAGCGAAAAAGGCTGACGACTGAAGAGAGGTTCTTTAGGGTGAGTTTTTTTCACCGGTTTTTTGGCCGCATCAACTGGCGGAACCGGTGCTTTTGGCTCGGCTTCCGGAAGAGTGGAAGATTTTATCGGAAAATCTTCCAAATAGAGCTTTTGCGCCTTAAGCCGCCCTCCAAATTTGGGCCGTTTAGCGGCAAAAGAGGCGGTAAAGTCAGCCTCCAGCGCATTTTTGCCAAAGTTCAATTTAAAATCTTTAAACTGCAACTCGCTGCTTGACCCCTGAAGAGAACCGCTGCACATAATCACGCCCGCCTCAGGCAGAGAAATATCCAGAAGCGCATTAAGATCTTCTGTTTGAGCAGCCAACCCTTTCAACTTTAGATCGATAGCGCTGTCAATAGTTCCCGGAGCCAGGGGAATTTTGCCGATGCGCCCCTCAGCCCGCAGCGAGAATCCGTCAGCCGAACCAAAATCGAGAGCTATATCCTCCACCCCTAAAGCACCAGGCGAGACTCCAACCAGACGCAGAGAGCCCCGAGCCGGCCCCAGCTCAGGCAGATCATCGGGGAGATAGGCTTCAAGGCTGCGGCTATCAGGCGAGACCACTTTGATCTCAAGGTCAAGATGGGAAAAAGGCTGCAAAGCGGAAAAATCTTCGATCAGACCGTCACCGACCACCGCCACATCCACGCCTTGCAAATTACTTCCCTGCGCCTTAAACTCACGAATTCGAAGCTTCGAACCGGTCGCTGTGACCTGACCGGAAAGCTTAACCCGAGCCAAGACATAGAGCCCCTGAGGCAGCAACCACTCTAAAGTTGCCCGATCATCAATCAGGCCCGCCACCCCAAGCTCCAACTCTCCACGCAGGAGGGCTGCCGGAGTTAAAATAAGATCAAGATCACGAAATACCAAGGTTTCCGACTCACCCGGCAATTTGAGTTTAACTTCGGCCGCAGTCAGGGCAGGACGCCGGGAAAATTGCAGCGTAAACGGTTCTTCGATCTCGATTTGATAATCGCTCAGGTTATTGACCAAACGAACCAACCCTTTGCGATAATCGTCATCATCAAAGGTCAGGTAGGCAAAACCTAAAACCGCCGTCAGTATAATAATCAGAACAAGCGGCAAAAAGAACAATATTTTCAGGATTTTTTGCATTCAGAACCTCAAGTCGACTGCGGCGTCGTAAAAACATGCTCGGCAAATCCGGTAGCCGCCGCCGCATAAAGATTGAATACGAGATCGGCACCGGCGGCTTCAAGGGTCGCCACATCCTCATCATATTTGGCCAGAGCCGCAATTGAACCTTTAAAAGATATATTTTGCAACTCTTGCAGAGCTGCTAAATTAGCAACTTGTGACGGCATCGCGAGAATCACGATTTCAAGTAAACGCTCATCTTTTCGATTTTTGCCGGCCTGTTCCACCCGCTCCCAAAAATCTTTGTCGGCGGCATCTCCCCAACAAACATTGCGCCCTTTTTTAATTTCCCCGGCAACCACCTCCTTGTCATGATCGAAACCGAGCACCGCCTCGGGCCCGAATTTCCCCACCGCCGTCGTAAACGACTCAATCCCGACACGCCCCATGCCGCAAACTATGGCATGGATACCATCAGTAACCGGGATCTCCTCACCCGGCAGTCGTTTCGCCGACTGAAAACGTTTAAAAAAGGGTGCAAAACGATCATAAAGAGTATTGACCCGACTGTTAAACGGAGCCGCTGCGACAAAAGAGAACGACATGGTCAGGGCCAAAATAATCAACCACTCGTTATTGATCCAACCATTTTTGGCCCCGACCGCGGCAACAATGAGGCCAAATTCACTGTAGTTGGACAGACTTGCGGTCGAAAAGAGCGCCGTCCGGGCGCGCAGATGAAAACGGGTAAAGAGAAAGAAGAAGAGGCCTGATTTAAAAATGACAAACATGCTCAAGATCAGGGCTAAAAGCAGATTATTCCATGAAGGGATACCGGTCAGCCCGACACTGAAGAAAAAACCGATCAGAAAAAGATCTTTGAAATTCATCAGGGTTTTTGAGAGATTTGCGGCTTTGGGGTGATCGGCCAACAGGGCCCCGATGATTAAAGCCCCGAGATCGGGTTTTAAGCCGACAACTTTAAAACTAAACGCCCCGACGACAAAGGCCGCAAACAGACCCAGCAAAGCAAAAAGCTCCCCGCGCCCGCTGCGATTGAGGAAAAAGAACAACAGCGGCCGCATCAACCACAAAAACGGGGGCAGTGCCAGAGCCCAGAGCGAGGGCATACTACCCTTGGCAAAGGTCATAAAGAGCACGGCAAAAATATCCTGAACAACCAAAATACCGATCGCCAGCTGACCGTATCGAGAACTCATGGTTCCGCTCTCCTCAAGAACCTTAACCGCGAAAACGGTACTCGAAAAGCTTAAGGCAAAACCGACTAAGGCCGCCTGCATCATGGTCAGTGAAGTAAAAAAAGGCAGCCCCACAACACTGGCGAGAAAGACCAAGCTGCCGAAAAAAACTACCGACAGAACCGTGTGAACGGTTGTCGTCGCCCAAATCTCCGGTTTCAGCAGATCTTTTATGTGGAGCTTAAGACCAATTGTAAAGAGCATGATCATGACCCCGATATTGGCAATCGCCTCAAGCGCCATAAAACCACTGGTCAACCCCAACCCTTTGAGAATAAAGCCGGCCCCGATAAAACCAATAAGCGGCGGCAGACCAACCTGAAACACGGCAAAGCCGCAGAGAAAAGCGATCGATATCCAGATCAAATCAACAGTTATTGGCCCCATTTTAATTTAACCCCCATTTTTTATCGTAATTTATAAGTTGCCATCACGTAAATTCAGGGGACACAATCCCGATTTCCTACGGAGAATCAGGTTATGTCCCCAGAATTTACTGAAATCCATCAATATTAGGTACTGTTCTACTTTCGCTGAATAGTTACTTATCTTAAACCCTATGCGTGCTTGACGACATAACAAAAAGTTGCTAGGTTGTAAATGTTTTTACATAAAACTAATACAAAAACATCCCAATAGGAGAACTTTAACGATGTTAACCAGAACCTTTAAATACGGCAGCTTGGCACTTTTTATACTGCTCGACCTCTTTTTTACAGTTACGGCCGCGGCGGCAGCGGGCGAAAAACACGATGAATTATTGCAACAAGAGAAGTTTACCGGTGACTTTGACGAGATGAGCCAACGCCATGTCATCCGGGCTCTGGTGGTTTACAATGACATGCTCTATTTTTTTGATCATGGTCAGGCCCGGGGAGCGTCCTATGAAGGTTTGAAACTTTTTGAAAAATTTATCAATAAAAAGTTGAAAAAAGGCACGGTAAAAATTCGGGTTGTCTTTGTCCCGACAACCAGAGATCGCCTCTTTAGCGACTTAGTTGAAGGGCGCGGTGATTTGGCTGCGGCAAATTTGACCATCACTCCAGAACGTCTGCAAGAGGTCGATTTTTCCGACCCTCTTGCGAGCAAGGTCAAGGAGCTATTGGTTACCGGGCCTAAAGCCGAAAAACTGACCACGCTGGATGATCTCGCTGGGCGCGAAATCATGGTGCGTAAATCGAGCAGCTATTATGAGCATCTGCAAAAACTTAACCAAACCTTTATCAAGGAAGGCAAAAAACCGACCACCCTCAATCCTGCAGGGAAATACCTGGAAGACGCCGACCTTCTGGAGATGGTTAATTCCGGCATCCTGCCCTGGGCGGTGGTTGACAGCCATAAGGCTAAATTTTGGGCCGGAATCTATGATAAACTTACCGTCAGAGAAGATCTGGTTATCCATAGCGGCAGCAAAATCGCCTGGGCTATGCGGAAAAACAGCCCGAAATTACAAGAGACCGTCAATCAGTTTGTCAAAAAAAATCGTCAAGGCACCCTGCACGGCAATATCATTATAAATCGTTACCTAAAAAAGAACCGCTGGGCGACAAATCCCAATCGCAAAGAAGAACGGGAACGGTTTGCCCAAACGGTTAAACTTTTCCAGGAGTACGGCAAACGTTTTAACTTTGATTACCTGATGCTAATGGCCCTGGCTTTCCAGGAATCACAACTTGATCATAGTCAACGCAGCTCGGCCGGAGCCATCGGCATTATGCAGGTCTTAAAAAGTACGGCTGCCGACCCCAAAGTAAACATTAAAGACATTGAAAAAATTGAGAACAATGTCAACGCCGGGAGCAAATATCTGCGTTTTGTCTATGATAACTATTATGCCGACAAGCAGAACATGGATGATCTTAACAAGATGCTGTTCAGCTTTGCCTCCTACAATGCCGGGCCACGAAAGATTTCGCGAATGCGCAAACTGGCCGGAGAGATGGGGCTTAATAAAGATGTCTGGTTTAATAATGTTGAACTCGCGGCCGCCAAAAAGATCGGCCGCGAAACCGTCCAGTATGTCAGCAATATCTATAAATATTATATCGCTTACCGGCTGGTTGAAGAGCATAAACAGGAGAAGTCTAAAAACAACTGAAGATTCCGGCAAAGGCTGTTTATGAACTTGCAATCGGATCTACAGCATGATAAATATAACTCAGTTTATCAAGTTATCCCTGATACGGGCTTTGCCCAAGGCATAATCATCGGAATATGTTACCAAGGAGAGCGCAATGAAACTATTCAAATTAACAGCCCTATTGATCCTCACCCCCTTAATCTTCGGAGCCTGCAATGCAATAAACAGTAAATCCGAACTCTCCACCTCCCCCGTACTTGAGAGAATTGCGGCCCGGGGCGAATTGATCGTCGGTACTGCGGCAAGCATGCCGCCGCTTAATATGACAACC
>JAUVDU010000336.1 GCA_030595135.1 Deltaproteobacteria bacterium
TATAGAGATTCATTACTGGATAAGAGTCGTTTTTAGGTCGAGTGGGAAGTCGTTACGGGGCGCGGATCTTTTGAAAAGGCGCAGGAGAATTTTATACGCAAGGCGGAACAGGCCGCAGCTTACGACAAGATAGATTGCCTGACTATCACTGACAATCCCGGCGGCAATCCCTCGATCTCGTCCGAATTTATGGGGGCTGAGGTCAAAAAACTGGGGATTGAACCGATGGCCTACTTTACCTGTAAGGACAAAAGCCGAAATGAGCTCGAAAATCTGCTTTATGGGCTCGAACGCAGCGGGGTTGCCAACCTGCTGGTTATGAGTGGTGACTATCCGGCTACCGGTTTCAAAGGGCGCTCACGTCCGGTTTATGATCTTGATCCCCTGCATGTTTTGCAGATGATAACCACGATGAATGAGGGACTGGAATATCCCGGCATGAAAGCGCCGATCAAGCTTAAGTCGACTAACTTTTTCCCCGGCGCCGTGGCTTCACTGTTTAAAAAGCTCGAATCAGAGCAGCTGCTCCAATATTATAAACTTAAAAAGAAGATTGCCGCCGGAGCCCGTTTTATCATCACGCAGACCGGTTATGATGCGCGCAAATTTCATGAGCTTATCCAGATAAAAGAGAAAGAGGGTTATGATGTTCCGTTTATCGGAAATATCTATATCCTGCCCTTTGGTGCGGCCAAAGTCATGAGCAAAAATATGG
Source organism: Deltaproteobacteria bacterium (assembly GCA_030595135.1). GTDB lineage: Bacteria > Desulfobacterota > Anaeroferrophillalia > Anaeroferrophillales > Tharpellaceae > Tharpella. The sequence continues at coordinate 716 of JAUVDU010000336.1, forward strand.
TTCCCGGTTGTCTTGTCACCGATAAGCTTGTCGAGGTTTTGGACGGCGAGCGTCAGGCCGATGACAAAGGTAAAGCGGCCCGTCTATTGCGGGGGGCCAAAATGTACGCCTTTATGAAGGGTATGGGTTATGACGGAGTCCATGTCAGTGGTTTGGGCGTAAGCTTTGATGATGTGGTTGAAGTAATCGAAAAAGGTGAAGAGCTGGCACCGGATTGGCAAAACGTGATGACCGAGTTTGATCTTCCGCAAAAAGGTGGATTCTACTATTTCAAGAGGGCTGAAGCGGGTTTACTCAACAGTAAAGATCAGACTCCGCGTACCGCCCGTCCGGTAGTTCCTTTCAGTTACAAATTTTCGCGGCTGGTGCATAATCAATGTTTTGAGCCTCGGGGAATGCTGTTCAATCTGACCCAGAAATTGGTCGATAAATGTGCTGAAAGCGGTGTTTTTCGTTCATTTGAACATCTCTCCAAGGTTGCCCTCTATGAGTGCATGGATTGCGGTGATTGTGCCTTAACAGATGTTGCCTATCTTTGTCCGATGTCACAATGCCCCAAAAACCAGCGTAACGGGCCTTGCGGCGGCAGCTATGAAGGTTGGTGTGAAGTCTACCCGAATGAGAGGCAGTGTGTCTGGGTTAAAGCCTATGACCGCCTGAAAAACTATAATGAAGAGAGCCAAATTGCCGGCGAGATTGTCCCGCCGCCCGACTGGGATTTCTTCCACACCTCTTCCTGGGCAAACTACTTCTTAGGCCGTGACCATTCGGCTAAAAAAGTCGGCATTAAAGCGCCGCTGAAAAAGGATTGAGAAAGAGTTTAAAGCGTTTGTACAATTAAAAAATCCCGGTCGATTATCTCGACCGGGATTTTTGGTTTTAGCGTAATCTTAATTTTCTGGTAACTATTCAGCGTAAGTAAAAAAGCTCCTGATTTTGATGGATTTCAGTGAATTATGGGGACATAACCTGATTCTCCGAAGGAAATCGGGATTGTGTCCCCTGAATTTACGGGTTAGCTGAATAGTTACATTTTCTGAAATATTAAAGTAAAATTGTTACTAACAAGTCAGAAAGTCATGGTGTAACTATTTTTCTATTTGATCGAGAATGCCGTTGATAAAGGCGGGGGAATTTTTATCGCCGTAGGTTTTAGCAATCTCGATAGCTTCATTGATTGAGACTTTGGGCGGAATTTCGTCGCAGAATAGCAGTTCAAAGATGGCAATCCTTAAAATATTGCGATCAATAGACGACATGCGATTCAGTTTCCAGTTATGTGAGCGTTCTTTAATTTTGTGATCAATTTGCTCCAGATTGTCGAGGACGCCGTTGATCAGTTGTTCTGTAAAGTGGCTCTCAGCCAGTCGGTTGACGGGAGAAGAGAAGCGGCTTTTGGGCTTGTCCCGGTCGTTACACTCTTCGGGGCAAAGGTGGCAGTCACTTTCGACGACCCAGTCATGTTCCCAATAACGGCGGATGGAATGAGGCTGGTCTTTGGGTTTGCCGATCTCTACCATATAGAGGATCTGCAGGGCCGCTTCCCGGGCTTTACGACGTTTGTTGGCCATATTAATTTTCCTTGATGGCAAAGTAAAATGTTTAGATGCGAGGCGCCGGGAACCTGAGGAATGAGGCGTACGAGTAGTACGCCGCAGTGACGAAGGTTTCCGGGAACGACGCAGATGAATAGTTTACTTTGTCATCAGATCCGGCGCAGCAGGTCGATCATTTCGAGCAGGGTAACCGTGGCATCCCAGCCCTTGTTGCCAGCTTTGCTTCCAGCTCTCTCGATCGCCTGTTCAATCGTGTTGGTGGTGAGGATGCCGAAAGAGATCGGGATGCCGGTTTCAAGTGAGGTCACGGCGATGCCTTTGCTGACTTCAGAGGCAACATAATCAAAATGCGGGGTGTCGCCCCGGATGACGGCGCCTAAGCAGACTATTCCGTCGTATTTGCCGGAAGCGGCCAGTTTTTTGGCCACCAACGGAATCTCGAAGGCGCCGGGAACTTTAAAAACCGAGATTGCATCATCAGCGACGCCGTGGCGCTTTAAAGCATCAAGAGCACCATCTTGCAGGCGGTCGCAGATGAAACTGTTAAAACGGCTGTTGATGATTGCGACTTTGAAATCACCACATTGGTTTAATATTCCTTCAAAAAAATTGCTCATTTTTCCTCTCCCGGTTTATTGATTTTGAGATCTTCCTTATGTTCCGGTACCTGATCGAGAAGGTGGCCCATCTTTTCCCGTTTGGTCTGCAGGTAACAGATGTTGGTGTCGTTGGGCGTGCATTCGAGTTGAACCCGCTCGACGATCTCGATATCATAACCTTGCAATCCGATGACCTTGGTTGGATTGTTGGTCAGCAGA
>JAUVDU010000102.1 GCA_030595135.1 Deltaproteobacteria bacterium
TTTATCGCAGCGCCCCCGGCTATTGGCAAAAATCAGGATTTTCTGATATTTCCACTCCTGAGAGAGATCTCCGACTAGATTGACCAAGTCGCCTTCATCATTTTTCAAATGCACCAAACGGGGTAGAATCCGGCGATTGATATTGTCGGTTAAAAGTTTGAAGTCCGGCTTGAAATTAAAAAACCGGGCCACCGTATCGGGATCGGCGATGGTCGCTGAAAGAGCAATTTTTTGTAGCGTTTTACCGGTACGACGCTCTAATCTGTGCAAGAGATAAACTAGTTGCTGGCCCCGGTATTGGTGGACAAAAGGGTGAACTTCATCAATAATAACCGTGCGCACCCGCAAAAGAAAAGCCTGGAGCTCCAGATTGGCACTGCCGAGCATAACATCGAGAGATTCCGGGGTTGTCAACATAAGATCTGGGCAACCGCCGCCGTTAGATTTTACATCTCCGGTGCGAATCGCGAAGTTTAAGCCTAAACGTTCGCTTAAAAGAGTGGCAAAACGCCGCCGCAGATCAAAAGCCAAGGCCCGGGTCGGAACAATATAAATAATCGTTTCCGACAATCCGGAACTGATTATTTTCTCAAGGCAGGGGGCGAGTACGGCCTCGGTTTTGCCGGAACCGGTAGCCGCCTGAATAATCAGATCGCGATTTTCTAAAACCGGTCCGATCGCCTGTTCCTGAATCGGATGCAAACCGGAAAAAGCCCCATAAAAGGCCCTGAATGTATTGGGAAGTTGAAGCAGAGGGGATTTGATTGGAGTCATTAAAAAAGTGTTGGTATGGGGGTACATTGTGAGCTAAACAGGAAAGTTCTTGGGAAAGATCCTGTTGTGTAAAACCGACCTGCTGCTATGGTTGTCAATTGTCTATTCAGTTGCCGGTTTTTCAGGAAAGATTATAGTCGGGATCAAAACATTTAACTATCGTAGTATGAATTTGTTTTATCATCTTATTATTAACCAGCCAGACTTCACCCTGTTTAATATTCATAGATATCCCCGTTGTCACCGCTCAGCTCTGTAGACAACGTTTTGTAGCCTTTGTCTTTCAAGGCCATTGAGACCCCTTGTGCCCACTTTTCCGCCTCTTTTTCTTTGAGATAGTTGACGATTGCTTCATTATAAATCGAAGAGAGTGAGACTCGCAGCTCCTTTTTGAGCGCCTGTACCCGCATTTTCAGATCAGAGGGCATATTAAATGTTACTTTTTCCATAGAGCACTCGTGTGTAGTAGCCATATTTTTCTCCTTATGTTTTATGCAGTATTATAATACGGCGAACCTTGGATGTCAATTTCCAACGATAAAAAAAGTAGCGGGCCTAACCTTTCTCTCCTAAGACTATTTTCTGCTGTTGCAGGTCCAATTGCCGGATCAAGGCTTTTATTTTAAAACGGACTTCCTGGCCTCGGGTGTCGGTCAAGATTTTTGCCATTTTTTCCCGGGTTTCGGATGTGGATGGTTGCCAATTATAGGCTTTGGCGTGCAGATAGGTAAGTTTTTCGGTAATTGTTGTCCATTCGGAGGCCGAAAGGTCGTTGAGACGATAGAGCGTTAAAGATTGCCAGGCATCGGCATAATTTGTCGCAAAATAGGGGGCTTCCGGTTGGTTGCGCAGTCCGATTCGGGCATAATCTTCTCTTTGGACTTGCATGAAAAAGTCATCGGTGAATGCAAAGATCGGATAAAGTCCGGGATGAGGGGAGTCGGGGAAAAGGAGGCGGTTGAGTACCGCATAACTTTTTCGGCGAATATTAACCCCGCGTTGGACAATCGATTCACCTTCGTCAAATAGCAACACCCAACCTTTAAACCCGGCATTGCGAAACATTTCGGCCAAACTGCAGACCATCTGGAAATAGGGTTCCCAACCTTTGCAGGTCAGAGAGGCATCTTTATAAAATGAGACCTCGCGATATTTCAAAGCCTGACGAAGACGAGGCAACGATAGAGGGTTACCATTTAAAGCGTTGGCCAGCAGCCAGGGAAACTCTCGAGGACGGAAATTAAGATGCTGTTTCAAACCTTTTTGCCGTTGAGAAAGCAGCATGTTTTCCTGCACCAGAGCCGTTAAAATAGTTTTAAAGAGGTGCGGCATAGATTCCGGAAGAATCTCCAGCCGCCCATCCGGCTGGCTTTTCTCAACTATTTTTTGCTCTAAAGCCCAGTTTTTCCACCATTTTACCAAGGATAAGGAGTTGTTAGGAAAACTAATTCGACTGAGCAGAGCCCGATAAACCTGGCGAAAATCATGAAACGGAATTTCCCGGGGATCGAGATCGATCTGACTGGTAACAAAACCTTGATCCAGGGCTCGTTGATTAATATAGGCCAGGCTATGTGATTTGCCCTGACCGTAGGAGCCGCACAGACACAGATGAGGCGATCGGTTCTCTTCAAGTAATCGAACCCCGGCATCGAAGGTCTTGTTCAATTGCATCTCATGGGCCGTTAGCAAGCGCACCCCAAAAGGGTCAAAGAGTCCTTCCCGCAGCCGTTCTACAGCTTTTCTTAATTTAAAATTTGTAGCTGCGCCCAGGTTTTCATTAAACTCATGCATCGCCATCGTCATGACTTAATTGTCCCAACTTGGCTCTAACTTTTCAACTTTCTCTTGTTCCATCTCTTGCTGGCTGACAACGATATGCTCAGCCAGATCGAGATTCTCAATCGGGGTTTCACCCTGTTCCGCTAAATCCAGAAGCCGGATAACCTGTTTGACAAAAAGCCGGACTTCACTCAAAAGCCCCATCTTCTGTTGATTTTCACAGAGTTCCAGTAAAATCTTGTCGGAAACTGAAGCTGCGGCATCCCAACGATAAGCAATCTGGTGGATATGGCGTAAACGTTGTCCCAGAGTGACAAATTCCTGCTGTTTCAAAGGGGTTTGGTGGAGATCAACTAGAACCCCACGGTAATTTAATACCCTCTTTCCTGCTGGTTTCTCTTCTTCCTGCTCACCGATAGCCCGAACCCGGCTCCAGAGGGCATCATAAGATTTAAAGCCTTTCTCTGACAATAAGACATCCGGAATAATGGCGAAAAAGATATGAAAATATTCAGCCTGCTCGCTGTTGTCGATCAGGAGTCGCACATTTTCATAGGCGGCGTTACGAATTGATGCGGACTGGGCGATAACCGTCTCTAACTCATCAAGCAACAAGATCAGCCCTTTATAACCCTGGTAGCGCAGAAAACTGTTTAAAGAGTTGAGCATCAGCTTGCTGTTGGACTTGTTCACAACCTCAAAAACGGCAAATGGTTTAAGCTCTTTTTTAGTTGCTTTACCAGCCTCAAACCAATGCAGGAGAAGCTCTCGGGCATTGGTACGATCGTCTTGAGATTCCTCTTCAGATAATGGTGTAAATCGATTTCTGAGCAAAGCGATAAGCGCATTGGCAAAATTTATATTCATGCCGGAGAGGTTGCGCAGGTTTTCCGCCAGCTCCGCAATCTGTTCCCCGGTAAGTGGGGTTTCAGGTTTTGCTAAATCGTCAAGCCATTGTTTGAGCAGGTTGCGGATCCCGAGTCCCGAAAAAGTTCCGCGCAGTTGGCGGACAATATTTTGATAGACCGCCTCAAATTTGTGAATCGGGACTTCCCGCGTCAAGACCACGAAAGAGACTGCAAACCCCTGGCTTAAAGCAAGGTGACGAATTATCGACATGAAATGGGTTTTACCGTCACCATAATCACCTCGAATAAAACGCACCTTGGCTCCGCCCTGGGCGATGTAATTTTCCAGATCATCGGCGATAAATTTAATCCAGTTTTCACGACCAACCGTAAAAAAAGGAACTTGATCGGCTGGGACGCTGCCTTTACGCAGCTCTTCAATAATGGGCCGGGCCTGAAACGCTTTCAACCCTTCAATCTCTTTGCCGGTTTTCAGAAAACTCATTATGAATTATCCTCCTTTAAAAAGCTGATAACGCCAATCTGCCGGCGCTCGCCGGTGCGGTCAATAAGCCAAAGGGATTTACGCCCAGAACCCAATTTCAGTTGCATGCCATTTGAAGTGCCGCCAATACCCGCTTCGCAATAGCGCCAGATATCGACGCCAAACTGTTCCAGGCTATAACCCCGGAATTTAGATTTATCCATGTTGCTGAAAAAAGCGACACTCTGCAGGGAGATAACATATTCCAGATAAAACTGGTAAATCGGCACCGGAGTTCCGGCTGTCAGATTATCTTTCTTACAGATGTTGAGATAGGTCTCATAAAAACTGTCAATATAGGCCTGCGGGTCGAAAGGCCGGTCGTAAAGCTGTTTTTTCAGCCGTGTAAGGGCTGTAACAATGCGGCGAGGGTCAATAGATTTCAGGACTTTTTTGTTAATCGTTGTCGTTCTGGCGGCAAAATCAATCTCTCCATAAATACCTTTCAGAAGAGTGAGGCGGGGGAAATCGATCTCAATCGTCAAGCTCGCCTCATCTCCCAGTCGGGTCAGGTCTTCAATAAATTCCAAGCGGTATTTCTCCACCTGCTCGCGCGAGTACTTCCGTAAATGGTCAAAAAAAGGTTTGCATGCCGATAACTTGGGCTCCTGCTCCGCATCTTTTGCCAGCTTCGAATTTAAGAGCTCATCCAATTGCAGAAAATCATCACGCTCAGCCGAGCGAATACATTTTTTTATAAAATCCGCCAGACGCTGCCCCTGTTTTAACTCTTGTTGAAAGGGTCTGAGAATCTCTTTCAAATTGTCCTGGTTTTCCTGCAAAAAAGAATTATCCATATTTTCAACTCTCTTTGGTTAAGGGTGGTAAGATGAAAATTTCGTAACTATTCAGCGAAAGTAGAAAAGTACCAAATATTGATGGATTTTAGTAAATTCTGGGGACATAACCTGATTTTCCGAAGGAAATCGGGATTGTGTCCCCTGAATTTACGGGTTAGCTGAATAGTTACAAAATTTCTATTCTCGGGCAGCCTTCTGGGAGGTTGTCCTTATGCGATTACTCATCGTCATCCAGCAACGAAAAAGCTTCGAGCATGGCCAGGGATTCGTGTGCGGCATCGACAATGTCATCATTTTCAGAATCAAGGAGTTTTCCCAGTGCGAGCCCGGCTTCGGGATGCCCAATATTTACCGTTGCTTCAATGGCGGCAAAAAGTAAATCCAGGTCTTCTTCGGCAGTGGAGAGCAACTCGGCAATGTGGGGCCAGGCTTTCTCTACTCCCTGATTGCCAGCTGAGATCACGGCCTGATAGTGGATGATGGGATTACTGTTTTCCAGGGCTTCTAAAATTTGCGGCTCAAAACCTTTTTTGTAACCCATGCAGAATACAGCCGTAAGCTGCCACTCCTTGTCGTCGCTTTGATAGGCAGCGCGAACGGCTTTCTGGTGCCACTCCTGAGGGGCTCGGATTGAGGCTTCAAGAATTGATCGTCGTACATCTTTGGGGAAATTGGCATCATAATAGATTTTCTCAAGTGCCGTCTGAATCAGTCGAAAAACCTTTTCCGTCACCAACATATCATCCGGATCGTCGAATTCATAGAGATATGCATGTTCAAGTGCCGGCCCCAGAGAGATTGCGGCCTGGGCGCGAAGTTTTATGGCCTCGTCGCCATTTTCAATAATAGCCAGTAAAGCTCGGGCGAGCTTGTCGTTGGCAACCACGGAATTGCCCGCCATTTCAGCCGCCAGCAGCCGCTGTGCGGGATCAGCATTCGGGTTGTTAATAATATCGTAAAAGATTTCATCCGCATCTTCCGGCCATTCCCATGGGGCGGTCTCATAGATCACTTCAAGATTCATTTTGGGGTTTCCTTTATTGACTTTGGAACCGCTTTAAGGTTTGTTTTCTGATGTTCTTTTTAACTCTTCAAAACCTATTTCAGCGGTTTTAAACTGATCAATCTTTTTTGAGGTATTTCTCCCTTATCCGTAATTTCAGCCGACGGAAAGGCCGCGACTGCGGAGGTAGTCTTTAACCTCACCGATTCCGATAATTCCGTAGTGAAACACAGATGCCGCCAGTAAAACTGAAGCGCCGGCCTGAGCGGCGTCAAAAAAATGTTCCAGTTTTCCAGCCCCGCCGGAGGCTACAACTTCAGCCGAAACCGCTTCTCTGATAGCCCTGATTACCGGTAGGTCATAGCCGGTCTGGACGCCGTCTCCGGCTTTGCTGGTGGGTAGAATGGTTAGAATTCCGTAATCGTCAACCTGTTTTGCCCATTCAACGGCATCAAAGCCCGTGGCTGTCCGCCCGCCGTCAATATAAACTTCATAG
>JAUVDU010000019.1 GCA_030595135.1 Deltaproteobacteria bacterium
GAATATCGTTGATAACGACAACCGGAAAATCTTCAACTTCAATCCGGCGAATGGCTTCGGGGCCTAAATCTTCATAGGCCACAACTTCGGCCTTTTTAATGCGTTGCGCCAAAAGCGCCCCGGCACCGCCGGTCGCCGCAAAATAGATGCCGCGATGTTCCTTGATCGCCTCACGAACCTCCAAACTGCGACCGCCCTTACCGATCATCCCCTTCAAACCCTCAGCCAGAAGCCGGGGCGAATAGGAATCCATGCGGTAACTGGTAGTCGGCCCGGCCGAGCCGATCGCTTTACCGGGTTTAGCCGGGGTCGGCCCGACAAAATAGATAATTTCACCCTGTAAAGGAATCGGCAATGCCTCCCCTTTATCAAGAAGATCAACCAAACGTTTATGGGCCGCATCACGACCGGTATAGATAGTTCCGGTTATCAGAACCCGGTCTCCGGATTTCAAAGAAGCTACGACTTCATCACTTAAGGGCGGGGTCAAACGTATTATATTTTCCATCTAAAGTACCGCCTCCTTATGTCGAGCCGCATGACACTGAATATTGATGGCCAGAGGCAGGCTGGCGATATGACAAGGCAACATTTTGACATGAACGGCAAAACTGGTAACCCGACCGCCGAGTCCCTGAGGACCAACACCAAGATTGTTAACCGCTTCGAGCAATTCATCTTCCAGACTTTGCAGCTCAGGATCAGAATTAACACTTCCGATCTCGCGCAACAAGGCTTCTTTGGCCAACATTGCCGATCTCTCGAAGTTGCCGCCGATACCAACCCCAACGATAGTCGGCGGACAGGGATTACCCCCGGCTTGCCGCACCCATTCAACAACGTGCTCCTTAATTCCGGCAACGCCGTCGGCCGGTTTCAACATAACCACCTTAGACATATTCTCACTGCCGCCGCCTTTTGGTGCCACAGTTATTTTCAAAGCGTCGCCATCGACGAGACGATAGTGGATAATGGCCGGTGTATTATCACCCGTATTGGCCCGGGTAAAAGGATGACAGGCTGATTTCCTTAAATACCCTTCCAGGTACCCTTGCCGGACTCCCTCATTAATTGCTTCATCAAGATTTCCGCCGACAACTCTTAAATCCTGACCAATTTCAACAAAGATCACAGCCAACCCGGTATCCTGACAAATCGGCACCTGATCACGTTTAGCGATTGCAGCATTCTCTTTAAGTTGTTCGATACAGTCCTTACCGGTTGGAGACTCTTCGATAGCTAAAGCCTGGTCCAGAGCCCGAACCATGTCCGCCCCCAGATTATAGTTCGCATCCACACAAAGTCTGGAAACGGTTTGAACAACTTCGGAAACGTTTATTTCACGCATTGATAAACACCATATTTTTGCACAACACAGTTGATTTGAGCGGTGATTGTATACTGTATACGTTGAAGATTGTCAACCGATTAAATCAAGAAAAAAACAATTTTTTTCCTGACAAATTTCACTTTAAGTTTCAATTACTTGGCAACTTAAAAGTGAGGGTCAAGAGGGTTTAAAATTACACCTTTTTACTCAGACATGACCAACCCGTTCAAGAACTTCAAGGATATTGAGATCTTCGTTGATACAAACCGGAGCGGCATGAGGTAAAGCCTGACCATCGGCCGGGCGGCTGCCGTAATATTGACTGCTGATTACCCCAGTCGGACAGTAATGCAGACACTCCATCTCATCGGGACAGCTACTGGCACAATATTTAGCAGATTGGTTGGGAAAAATAACCACCTGCCGAATGGTTCCCCGACCGATAAAACCTAAGACATTAGCCCCCTTCACTTCATGACAGAAGCGAACACAGAGACCACAAAGGATACAGTAGGTCATATTATCAATAAAACGCTCATTACTTTTAGCCCCATACTTCTCAAGCAGGATAGCCGGAATATTGTCCCAGCGATGCATCAGCAGGTTAAGTATGGTACGACGGAAACCATTTATTTTTTCCGTTTCTGTCTCAACAACCAGGCCCTCAGAAATATGATAGAGACACGAAGCCACAACCTTTTTACGCTCGCCTGTGCCGATTTCAACCACACAAAGACGGCATGAACCGTAGGATTCAAGCTGTTCATGGTGACAAAGGGTCGGAATAAAAATTCCGGCTCCACGAGCCGCTTCAAGAATCGTCATGCCCTCTTCAGCCTGGATATGCTCACCATTAATTGTCACACTGATTTGACTCATAATTCCTCCTTACCGGAAAGCTTCGTAACCGCACTGAATTTGGGCGGACAGACCAAGAAACAGGTATCACATTTGGTACATTTCTCAAGATCGATAACGTGAGGCTCTTTTTTGCTTCCGCTAATCGCACCAACCGCACAGTTCCGCAGACACTTGCCGCAGCCTTTACATTTTGCCGGATCGATATGATAAGTAATCAGATCTTTACAGACATGGGCCGGACAACATTGCTCATTGACATGAGCTTCATATTCGGCATGGAAATATTTAAGGCTGCTCAATACCGGGTTGGGAGCACTCTGACCCAGAGCACAAAGCGAACACTCCTTGGTCATAGCGGCAATCTCTTCAAGCAGTTCAAGATCTCCAGGTTTACCCTCTCCAGCGCAAATCATCCTCAAAATATGCAGCATCTGGGTAATGCCTTCACGACAAGGAACACATTTACCACAGGACTCATCAGCTAAAAATTCAAGGAAATATTTGGCGACATCAACCATACAGGTATCTTCGTCCATGACAATCATGCCGCCGGAGCCCATCATTGAGCCAACCTTGTCCAAGGCATCAAAATCGACCGGCAAATCAAGCATATCTTCAGGAATCACACCGCCGGAAGGACCACCGGTTTGAACCGCCTTAAATTTTTTGCCATCGCGGATCCCGCCGCCGATCTTGAAGATAATATCGTGCAGCTTCATCCCCATCGGAACTTCGACAAGGCCGGTATTATTGACTTTACCAACCAGCGAAAAGATCTTGGTCCCCTTACTTCCTTCAGTACCAATCGAAGTAAACCAATCAGCTCCCTTGTTAATAATAATCGGAACATTGGCCCAGGTTTCAACATTATTTAAGTCACTGGGACAGCCATGGATGCCGGAGATTGAGGTTCTGATATATTTGGGTCGAGGCTCGCCGACCTTACCCTCAATCGAACTCATTAAAGCACTCGACTCACCGGAGACAAAGGCTCCAGCTCCGCGATGCACTATAATATCGAAGTTAAAACCGGTGCCCAGAATGTTCTCACCTAAAAGTCCCAACTCACGCATCTGCGAGATCGCCCGATCAAGATGCTCAACCGCCAGAGGATACTCTTGACGAATATAGATAAAACCTTTTTGGCAGCCAATAGCGTAAGCCCCAATCAACAACCCTTCAAGAACACTATGCGGATTCCCCTCAAGAATTGAGCGATCCATATAGGCTCCGGGGTCGCCTTCATCGGCATTGACAATTACGTATTTAACATCGCCCGGCGCGTTACGCGTCGCTTCCCATTTTTGACCGGCCGGAAAACCACCGCCGCCGCGACCCCGTAATTTGGCCTTTTTGACAATTTCCAAAACCTCTTCCGGACTCAGGCTGCCGATACAGGTGGCCAGAGCCTTATAACCATCAAGAGCTAGATAATCATCAATATTCTCAGGGTCGATAGATTGGTTACTACCAAAAACCACCCGGTTCTGATGCTTATAAAAAGGAATATCATGCTCTTTGGTTATGACATTGCCTTCCGGATCGACATATAAAAGGCGATCAACCACCTTGCCCTGGCTCAGGGTTTCATTGATAATATCATCAATATCGTCAGGTTTTATTTTAAAGTAACTGATCCCTTCGGGATAGACAACCATCACCGGACCAAGTTCGCAAAAGCCGTGACAGCCGGTCGTAACCAGATCAATCTTGTCATTGAGACCTTGATCCAGAAGTTTGGCTTTGAGGCTGTCAATGACTTTCTCACTATCATAAGCCCGACACCCGGTACCGGAACAGACCGAAACTTTGGTCTTTTTGGGATCCCGCCGGGAGAGAATATCTTCTCTTAAAGCTTCAAGAGCGGAAACAGAGGTTAACTTGGTCATTATTCACACTCCTCAACGATCTCGGCGATCTCATTGGAGGTTGGATTACTCATATACTTGCCATCGAACACCATAACCGGCCCCAAAGCGCAGCAACCTAAGCAACTTACGGTTTTGAGACTGAATTTTTCATCGGCACTGGTTTCATCGGGAGAGAGTTTAAGCCCTTGGGCCACTCGATCCAAAAGTCGCGTCGCTCCGCGCACATGGCAGGCGGTACCAACACAAACCGAGACCGCATGCCGCCCCTGAGGAACGAGGCTGAAATGTTTGTAAAAAGTGGTCACATTATAAAGTTGATTCATCGGCAGACCCAAACGATCAGCCGTATGCATAAGAGTTTCACGGGAAAGCCAGCGAAACTCGTGCTGTATATCCAGTAGAATCTGGATCAGAGCCTCTTTATCAGCCCCGTAACCATCGATTATCTGATCAACCTTGGCGAGTGAATACGACATCGGCAACAAACTCCTGGGTAGGCACCGAAAAATTATTTCAGTACCTGGAAATATCTATTAAAAAACTTACGCAGGGATATTCAAGTAAATTTCTCAAATCTTAACGACGGAAGATTGTATACAATCGTCCGTTGTGCTTGTCAAGCAAAAATGATTAGGTAAAGGATATAAAAAAATAAAAACCCCGACCATCAGATGGTTTTTATACATCTCTAAAAAAATCATGAGATGACATGACTAAAATTTCGGTCTACTGCGACGCCATCAATGCTGTTTTCAGTTTTTTACGCAATTCGGCCAGCTGAAAGGGTTTCTGGATAACCCCGGCCAGTCCTTTGCCGGCAAACTGTTCACTGATATCATTTTCACTATAGCCACTAGCCACAACTACTCTTACATCTTTATCGATCTGACGAAGCTCGCGATAGGTTTCTACTCCATCCATGTGAGGCATGGTCAAATCAAGGACAACCGCCACAATATCACTTTTGTTTGCCTTAAAAACTTCCAATGCCTGACGACCATCTGCGGCCGTCACAACTGCAAACCCCAACAGGTTTAGCATTTCCTTACCCAGAGCTCGGATGGTCTCTTCATCATCAACCAACAGGACAGTACCACAGCCCTGCCAGCTATTATCCAGTTCTTTGAAACGGTGATTCATCTTAGAAGCGGAGCGCTCAAGAGCCGGGATCAGGACTTTAAAAGTCGAACCTTTGCCCTCTTCACTATAAACCTTGATAGCCCCTTTGTGCCCCCGGACAATCCCGAGAACGGCTGCCATCCCTAGCCCCCGGCCGGTAAATTTTGTTGTGAAGAAAGGATCAAAAAGTTTACTTTTAGTCTCCTCATCCATCCCGCAACCGGTATCGGCGACCTCAATAAACACATACAAACCGGATTCAAGATCATCATACGTGAAGGTTCCTTGGAGATAAGGCTCACTACAATCGATCAAACCAGTGGTCACAGTAACCACGCCGCTACGTTCACCGATGGCTTCAGCAGCATTAGTGATCAAATTCATAACCACCTGGCGAACCTGGGCAGCATCGGCATCTATCAAGGGAAGGTTTTCGGTCAAATGATAACGCAAAACCACCTTTTTGGAGAGCGCTACCGCCAACAAATGCCCCATCTCCTCAACCAGTTCATTTATCTCTATATCTTCCGATATAAATTTGCCGCGACCTGAATAGGCCAACATCTGTTGAGCTAAGCCGGCAGCCCGTAGCGCTGCCTTATTAATCGCTTCAATACGAGGCACAGCCGGCGAAAGCGAAGATATCTCCATCCGGGCGAGATCAGCATTGCCCAAAATAGCAGTCAGAATATTATTGAAATCATGAGCGATACCACCGGCAAGAACCCCCAGACTTTCGAGTTTCTGGGTATGCTGCATCTGAGCTTCAAACTTTAGACGCTCACCTTCGGCTGCTTTCCGTTCAGTAATATCAAGATGGGTGCCAACAAAGCGTTCAGGCTGACCATCTTCAGCATGCTGCAGTACCCGACCTCGATCAAGAATCCAGAGCCAACCCGCATCTTTGCTTTTCATCCGGTATTCAGCTTCATAAATCGGGCTTTCACCTTTCAAGTGAGCCTTAATCAAGTCCAACACCCCAAGGAGATCCTGAGGATGTACCAGTTTTTCCCAATTCTCGTAAGTGTGCTCCATATCAGTTGGCTCATAACCCAACATTTTCAACACATAATCATTCCATACCAACTCATTAGTTATAACATTCCAGTCCCATAAACCCAGCCCAGTTCCTTCAATGGCCAGGGCAAAACGTTCCCGGCTCTCAAGCAAATCATCATTTGCCTGCCGCAATTGGACGGTTCGCGCTATAACTTTTCTATTGAGCAGGGCATTAACCAACAACAGAAACAAAATGAGCAAACCACCAATCAGCAAAAACCATGAAAGCCAGACCGGCAACTGCCATTGACCTTCGGTGGAGCCTCCCATCCAACGGTTCATTGATTGATAGTAGACCGAATCGTGATCTTTTTTCATTTTTTTAAGGTGTTGGTCTATCTTGGCCAGCAACATAGTCGAACCCAAAGGCGCAGCATAGCGAACTTCAATCGGATTCAGAATCATTGAGGTTCGCTCGACCGCATAACGTCGATCATTGAGGCTGCCGTAAAGTCGATTTACCAAGCCGGCATCAACCTCTCTAGACGCAATTTTTTCAAATACATCACCATAACCAGTAACTTCAACAAGCAGCGGTTCGGTCTTAAATTGGGCGAGCAAACCAACCAGAACTTGATAATGAATATCACCTTTCAAGACGGCAACCTTACGCTCTGCAAGGTCAACAATCGACTCAATATCGGAATCCGGCTGAACATAGAGAGCACCCCAATTTATAAAGAGGGGCTCATCGGAAAAAGAGAAACTTCTCTCACGCTTCTTCGACCAGGCGATCGCTACTTGCAGATCAATCTTGGCATCACCAAGACGTTGTAAAGATTCAGGCCAGGTTCCGGGGACAAACTCCAGCTGCCAATTCTCGCGTTGGGCAATTTCGTGTAAAACATCAATACACAAGCCCTGATAAGAACCACCTTCACCCTTAAAAACCAATGGCTTATTTTCGTAAACACCAACCCTGACGACTTGCGCGGAGGCCACGGTCGTAAAGCAGCAGAAAAGCAAAATTAAAAGCAACCAGAAACTTTTGAGATTCAAAACCCAACTCCTCAGTCCCGACAAAGATTAACCCTACCGACAACAAGCATATCAAGCAACACACTACGTATAAGCACTAACACCAGAATGGCAAAGAAAAGTCAAGGCAAAAAATGAAGTTTCACGCACCCAAGTGTACTTCCTCGCTTCGCTCACAACGCAAAATGGTCAAAAAATTATAGAAACCATGATCAAATTAAACCTATTTGGTTCCGGTTAAACCGGATTAGGTTATATCAGGTTTTTAAAATTACAATATCCGCAGATGACTGCCGCATCCCGAACGGCAATCGGAAGCGCCAAATCCGGGAACTAAAATGCTGCCGCCGCCAGCCGCAACTGATCCACATTCTTGGCTCGTTGAAACGAGCACTTTGATGATATCAACGGTCGGGGCATTGAGCAGATAATCGATATGCCAGCGTAATTTTTTTTCTTTTCTCAAATGACGATTGACCCGGGCTAAAAGATTTCTTCGAGCACTACCGGAATAGATATAATTACCGGAAATAAACTCAAAACGTCCGAAACGGCCAACCGTAATAATTTGTGTTTGTTCAACTTTTATAAAGAGGGAGTAACTAATCCAGGAAATAGCAGAGGGCAATTGAGTTGCAGTCAGTTGCTTGGATCGGTGGTCTGAAAACGTAAAAGTTAACTCTGACATACGTTTTGCCGTGAATTATTGAAAAAAATAAAGGAAGGATTTAGAGTGAAAGCAGGAAGAATAATGCGCCATTCCACAGTTTGTTCGAAACTGCGGAATGACGCATCATAGAAAAGTTATTTCTGTTTCAGTACTGCGGCCGGAACCTCAGCTACTGCCGGCCATTCGGCAGGAATAAGCTGGCCCGGTTTTTCACCTTGTTTCTCTTTGGTTATAGGCAGTGCAGGGCGTTTGAAATCCTCCCGCGCCTCTTTCGGAATACGGCCGTTGAGAATTGATTCGGAACGAAGGCGACGACCGATGGTTCTTTCCATCATCTGTCCCAACTCAAGAATCCGATCAACATTAAGACCGGTATCGATCCCCATCTCATCCATCATCACAACCATATCTTCGAGCACGGAGAGGCCGACAACATTAGGATCTTTATAATAATAAGATCCGGTGCCTAAGCCCGGCACGCCGTCAACAAAATTGGCAGGCTGTCCACCGGTACCACCAAAGGTAGCTTCAAAATTGGTAATCCCGGCCTGCAATGCGGCCAGAACATTGGCATTACCCCAACCCCGGGTTACATGAAAATGGGCAATATGCAGATCCGGATTCGGCAGAGCATCAAGAATCATCGAGAAATAACGATAAACCTTATTCGGCGGCGCAGAACCATCGTGGTCGGCGTGTTCAATATCATCAGCCCCAATACTGAGCCAGCGGCTGGTAAATTCAACCGCGTCCTCAAACCGGGTCGGCCCGGAGATCGGACTGCCCCAGATGGTACTGACCGTACCGCACATCTTGATCCCGGCATCATGACATTTCTTGATACAACGCTCAGCCTCTTTCCAGTAGTGCGGCAAAGTCGCACCTGAATTGGCAAAATGGTGCTCTTCATCAGTCGAGACCATCATCAGAATCCGGTCGGGACCATAGCCCCGCTTCTTCAACTCAATCGCCCGATCGACCGCACTTTCACGAATCGTTATACAGGTCCATTCGATATCTTCATGCTTGATGCCACGTTTAGCCAAGCGTTTTTTGAAAAGATCACTGTGCACACTTTTGAGCAGCTCTTCGGCATCCTCAAACTGCGGCATATTACGAGGATTACCGAGATTGGTTACCTCCATACGCTTGACACCGGCAAAAGCCAGCTCCTGCAGATAGAAGATTTTGGCCCGGGTCGGGATGAAGTGTTCCTCATGCTGAAGACCGTCGCGAATGGTGATATCACCAATATTGACTTTTTTCGGCATTCTTTTAAAGAGGTCAAAAAGATCGTGGTTTGACATAACATTACTCCACTATTACTATTTTTTACATTAATATCCGGGATCGGAATCAGCCCCCTGGTCACTAACATCGTAACGACCAAAATTCGACTCCATATATAAGGGGTGGGCGCCAGTCGCCCAATAATCCCGGTTAAGCGGGTCAGTCCACCAACCTCATTACGAGTTGGTCTGTATTATACTACTCGCCAGTATAAACCGGCGCTCTCTTTTCACGAAAAGCGGTTAACCCCTCAATCCGATCTTTGGTCGGAATCGTTACGGCATAACAGTTGGACTCAATCGCCAAACCGCTGCCAAGATCGACCTCGCTGCCATAATTGATCGCATATTTAGCCATTTCAAGAGCAATCGGGGCGTTCTTTTTGATCCGTGCCGCCATTGCCAGAGCGGCATCGATGAGGCCGCCTTCCGGAGCAATCTGATTGACCATACCGATAGCCAATGCTTCATCAGCTTTGGCCCGATGGGCCGTAAAAACCATCTCTTTGGCCTTACCTTTACCCAGTAAACGGGCTAAACGTTGGGTTCCACCAGCCCCGGGAATAATTCCCAAACTGGTTTCAGTCAAACCCATAACCGCGTTGGGGGCAGCGATTCGGATATCTGAAGCCAAGGCCAACTCAGTCCCACCGCCAAAGGCATAACCATTGACCGCAGCAATAACCGGCTGCGGCAGATTTTCAACCATCGTAAAGGTGTTGCGAATCATCTGGATATATTGCTTCACTTCAATCGGGCTCATCGTCGCCCGTTCTCTCAGGTCAGCTCCGGAACAGAAAGATTTTTCCCCGGCTCCAGTGATAACCACAACTCTCACCGTCTTATCAACACTAATTTCGCTGACCAACTTATTCAAGTCCGCCAACAGCTCCCGACTTAATGAGTTCATACTCTCGGGACGGTTTAAAGTAACGATGAGGACACCGTCACGATTTTCAGTCAATAATAGTTGTTCAGACATTTATTACTCCTGTACTCAGAATTTATCACACCCGGCGCTAAAGGCCAGCATGTGACTGTTACCACTTTTTGTCACTTGGGCCTGATGCCGGGCCACGGCCAGTAATGCTTGAGAGTCGATACCGGTCTTGATCCCCATACGATCGAGACAAAAAAGAAGATCTTCGGTCGCCAGATTACCGGCAGCTCCCGGAGCATAAGGACAACCGCCAAGCCCGCCGGCGGCGGTATCGTAACGATCAATACCGGCCTGTAAGCCGGCAATCACGCAAGCCAAAGCCCGACCACAACTATCATGAAGATGAAGACCTAAATCAACCTTCGAGAAATGCTCTTGCAACTGAGTTGAAAAGTTATAAACCTGATCGGGAGTTGCAACCCCCAAGGTGTCACAGAGAGTGATCTCCGCAAACCCGAGAGCACTCAAACTCTCGACCAACCGGTCAACTGCCATAAAAGCGATCTCCCCTTCATAAGGACAACCAAAAACATTAGAGATCGAAACCCGACGCGCAACACCATCGGGTACGGATTTTAGCATGGCTTCAATCTCAGCCAGGGTTTCCGCTTGAGGACAACCCAAATTTTTCCGGTTATGGGTGTCGCTGGCAGAGATAAAAAAAACAATTTTACCAACGCCCGCCGCCAAAGCCGGTTCCAAACCACGCCGATTGGGAACCAAGGCTGCGGTTGTCAACCCCGCAAGCGGCTTAATCGCCTTAAACACAGCGGCGGCGTCCTGAAGCTGCGGTATCGCCTTGGGGCTGACGAAAGAGCTGACTTCAATCTCTCTGAAACCACAACTCGCCAGATCATCAACAAGCTTGATCTTGGTTTCCGTCGGGATAAAGTCGGCAAGGTTCTGCCAACCATCCCGAGGCGCTACTTCGACCAGGCGAACTGCCGCCGGCAAACTATCGTAATAAACAGTCAACTCTGCCTAAATCAAAGAGCGAGCAATAACCAAGCGCTGAATCTCGGATGTTCCTTCGCCGATATCAAGAAGTTTTTGATCACGATAGAAACGTTCTACATCATACTCCTGCATCAAACCGTATCCACCATGAATCTGAACCGCATGATTAACCACCCTGCCCATAGTTTCGGAACAGTAAAGTTTACCCATGGCCGCTTCGCGTGAGAAAGGACGATTGTTGCTGCGTAACCAACAAGCTTTATAGAGCAGGTTACGAGCCAGTTCAATCTCCATCGCCATATCGGAAAGTTTAAACTGGGTTACCTGAAAATCAAACAGAGGACGATTAAATTGAATTCGCTCCTGAGAATACTGCAACGCTTTCTCAAAAGCTCCCTGGGCTCCACCCAAACCC
>JAUVDU010000248.1 GCA_030595135.1 Deltaproteobacteria bacterium
CACCTTTTTGCGGCGCAGCTTTGATGAGAACTCTTCACCCCCGGTCAATCAATATGTCACCACTGGTGCATCAGACATGAAATTGACCTATTTTGGTAACGAAGGCGACTTGCCCTATTCGTCGACGCCTGATTCGGAAAAGGATTCGCACATTGTCAAAGCACAAGTGGCTTTGCCGATGAACACGACCGTTTTCGGCAGCTACGTTCACACCAAGATCGACAACAACACGGCAACCGACAATTTTGTCGGCGCCGACGTGACGATCAGTGATGATCCGAGTTACGACTATGATGCCTACGCTATGCGTGTGACCTCATCGCCGGTCTCTTTCATGACGATGTCATTCAAATATCGTCATGAAGATCTTGATGCTGACGACGTTGTCATCAGTTACGACGATACCAGCTATGATCCCTTGGGTGCCGACTCGCAAGCCGTTGACCCCGCTCTTTTTGGCCTGCATGGTTATTCTCAATCCCATGACGGCTGGCCATGGACGCGTGAATCAACCTTGTCGCGTGATACCGACACCTACGGTGCCGATTTCAAATTCAAGGTTTTCAAGCGCACCAATCTGCTGGTTGGTTGGGAGCGGGTTGAAGATGATCGTGATGCCGAGTGGGAGACCACCAGCGATACCTATTCGATCGCTTTGAACAGCCGGGCTGTCAAGAATTTGAGTTTGCGGGTTAAGTACTCTTACGATGATATTGACGATCCTTTTGCGAATCACAATGCAGCTTATGCCAACCCGACAGCGATGCTGTCCTGGCTTAAAGCCAATGTTGATCCGGTTGGTTGTACAGCGCCGGGGGCGAGTTGTACGATTAAGGATCTCTATACTCCGTACAATCCGAAATCGACCGAGTACTATGTGATGTACAACAGCCGCAGTCTTGATCTGACTTCGGAACCTGAGGATGTCCATAAGTTCAAGGCTTCAGCGACCTACAACATTACGCCCAGAATCACAGCCAGTGGTCACTTTCACTATACCCTGGAAGAGGTTAAGATTGATGCTCCCGGGCATGGCAGCACCTTTGATAAAGAGATGTATGCTCTTGGCGCCGATCTCTTTGTCGCGCCAATGGATAATCTGACGTTTACGTTTGCCTACAACTATATGGATATGGAGGATCAGGCTTTTCTCTCAACGGTGGCCTATGGCGGCTGAGCCGGCTCCTTCGCGTCCCCAAGTTTTGGGGTCACATTGTCTAAAATGAAGAGCAAAACCGACGTTCACACCCTGCTTTTGAGCGCTGATTTCGAAGCCACAGAGAAACTGAACTTTAATGGCGGAGTTATTTGCAACTGGGGAAAAACCGAGATGGACGATCTTAACGCCAGCTACTTTGAAGGCTCTGATCCGGCCAGCTTTGGTTACGACCATACCTTGGCCTTTGCCGTATGGGAAGGTAATACCGATCTCAAAGTTGAAGAGTTTGAGTATTATCTCGGATGTACTTACGATTTCAACGAGCGTTTGACCATTAACCTTAATGCTTCTTACACAGATTATAACGATGAGGAGCCCTATCTTTATGATACCGATGGTGATCTGCTGTTGGTTAATGCCGGTTTGACTTTCCGGTTCTAGGTAGGATGATGGCACCGTAAAGCGGTGCCGGTAAACATAAAAAGAGTACCGATTCATTCTGAGTCGGTACTCTTTTTTTTTTAAGTTTTTTTAATAAAATGCCCCCATCTTCTTGACAATAGCGATATCACTGGTTATTTTATAGAATGTTATTGAAAATAGCCGGTAACTTCACATCATTATCAGCGTATGGAGCAACTTTTGCCTGTATTAATACAAAAAATTAATGGGTTGAGTTAAATTAAATTAAGCCGTCGGCAGTGTCGACGGCTATTGTTTTTTGGGATGTATGACACAGAATTTTAAATCTATTGCAATAGTTGGTCTGGGGCGAGTCGGTACGGCTTTGGCCGTCCTTTTGTGGCGTCAAGGGTTTCGCCGTTTGCGGGTTTGTGATCCTAATCCGGCTAAAGTCAAAGCTTTAGAAGGGTGGATTGATGGCCCCGTAACCGTCTGCCCCACCCCGTCGGAAACGGTGGTTGGGGCCGAACTGGTTTTTCTTGCAGTTCAGGATCGTTATATTGCCGATGTTGCAGATAACTTGGCAGAGTTTGTTCCCGGTACGGATATGGCCGGGCTTTTTTTCGCCCATTTGAGTGGTTCACTCACTTCCGCCGTCCT
The DNA here is from genome assembly GCA_030595135.1 of Deltaproteobacteria bacterium. Taxonomy (GTDB): domain Bacteria; phylum Desulfobacterota; class Anaeroferrophillalia; order Anaeroferrophillales; family Tharpellaceae; genus Tharpella. Next base: position 2,222 of record JAUVDU010000248.1, read on the forward strand.
GCAGCCTCTGGCCGCTCTGGATGCCATCACCTTTTCCCTGCATCCACTCCAGAGTGTCGCCGATGTTGAGGGGGGGGTGAAGGTTTTGGCTGGCTCATATTTCTCCTTTGAAGGGGACGAACAGGCCTTTCCAGTAGCCGAGCGTGTGGTTGCAGCTTTGAGTGGTAATCTGGTTCGTCTGGCGGCAGCTGACAAGGTGTTATACCATGCCGCCGCCGTAGTCTCTTCTAATTTCTTTATAGCTTTAGAGGAGATGGCGATAACCATGATGACCGGGATCGGGGTCGATGCTGATACCGCCAGGCGCATGCTGCTCCCTCTGATTCGCGGCAGTTTTGAAAATCTTGAACGAGTCTCTCCGGCCGAGGCTCTGACCGGGCCGATTGTCAGAGGCGATGACCAAACAGTTGCCGCTCATTTGACCGCCTTGCAGGAAAAGTTTCCCGACTACCTTAAGGCCTATCGCTTGCTGGCCGGATTGAATGTCGATTTGGCCAAACGGAAAGGTGTGGTCAGTGATGCCGATTTTCCATCACTAAACCTTGAACCTTGAACTTAGAACTTTGAACTGAATTAATGACCAACTACTCTTTTCCCCCTGAATTTGTCAGTGATCTGCGCTCGCGTATCGATATCGTCGAGCTGGTCGGTGACTATGTGGCTTTGACCAAGGCCGGCGTCAATTATAAGGGGTTATGCCCTTTTCATGGCGAAAAGACGCCATCCTTTACGGTGCATCAGGGAAAAGCTATCTTTCACTGTTTCGGTTGTGGTGTGGGTGGCGATGCGATCAGTTTTTTGAAGCGGATTGAAAATCTCTCCTATCCGGAAACCCTGGTTCGTCTGGCAACTCGGGCGGGCATCGATATCTCTCCCTACGAACGGCGTCGGGGCAGTGTCGAGGCTCAAGCCAAAGCCCGCTCGGAACGCGAAAATTTGGAACGGGCCGTGGCTTGCGCGCAGAACTTTTTCACCTCTCTGCTCCAAGCTAACCTAAATGGGGGAGTTGGTCTTTATCTCAAAAAGCGGGGTATTGATCCGGCTCAGGCAAAAGCCTTTGGTTTAGGTTTTGCCCCGGATTCATGGTCTTCATTGAAAGATGAATTGGGGCGTCAGAGAATCGATGAAAGGGTCGCTGTCGCCGCCGGGCTGCTGGTGCAGAAAGAGGGCACCAACCGGCGTTATGATCGTTTTCGTGATCGTCTGATCTTCCCGATTCGTGATGTTGCCGGTACTGTGATTGGTTTTGGCGGTCGTTCTCTGGGTGATGGTGAGCCCAAATATCTTAATAGTCCGGAGTCGCCGATTTTCAATAAGCGGCGTCTGCTTTATGATCTTCATCATGCCCGGCCGGCGATTGCCAAGACCGGGTCGGCTTTTTTGGTTGAAGGTTATATGGATGCCTTGGCCCTTTATTTAAGAAGGGTTGATAATGTCATCGCTACTTTAGGGACGGCACTCTCTGAAGAAAATGTTGTTGCAGTAAAACGTTATACTAAAAAAGTAGCGATTTTTTTTGATAATGATCGGGCCGGACGGGCCGCTGCTTTTCGTTCCTTGCCGCTCTTTATGGCAGTCGGAATTATGCCTGATATCGTG
>JAUVDU010000313.1 GCA_030595135.1 Deltaproteobacteria bacterium
AAAAGGGTTGAGGTTAGAGCTCGGGTAACCGGCATTTTGGAGAAAGTTCTTTTTCAGGAAGGTGCTCTCGTTGAAAAAGGTGTGCCCCTTTTTGAAATTGAGAAGAACAGTTATCTGGACGACCTGCATCTGGCCCAGGCCCGACGCAAACGCGACCAAGCTACCCTTGACCTGGCGACCGCCAACGTCAAACGTTTTGAACCGCTGGTCGCTGAATGCCTGGCCCCGAGGCTGACTCTGGAAGAGTATCAAGCCAAAGAGAACGAACTCCTGGCGACACTTGAGGCCAATGATGCCATAATCAGGACGGCAAAACTCAACTTGAGCTACACCACGGTCCGAGCCCCGATATCCGGCCGCATCAGCCGCCTCAATGTTGACATTGGCAATGTCGTCGGTTTCGGAGAAAAAACCGTACTCACAACAATGGTCTCCGACGATCCGATGTACGCCTATTTCAAACCAACCGAAGAAGAGTTCCAGATCATGCGCAAATTTGCTTCGCAAAAAGTGCTTGACGCCCGTCTTCGGGTACCGAGCCAGCTTCAAATTATCAAACGTAAACCATTTACCGGAAAAGTTGATTTCACCGATAACCGGGTTAATGCAATGACCGGTACGATAACCATGCGGGCTGTGGTCGCTAACCCTGAGCACCTGCTTCTGGAGGGCACCTTTGTCTACGCTGACATTTTTGTGACCGACAAGATTCCATTTTTAATGGTGCCGCCCAACGTTGTCCTTGAAGATCAACAGGGAGGATTCGTCTATGTCGTCGATGAAAAAAACCAAGCTAAAAGAGTCAATGTAAAACGGGGATTTGAGGGACGTCTTTATCTTGAAATCACCGAGGGGCTTAATGACGGAGCGCAAGTTATAATCACGGCCTTAACCAAACTAAGACCAGGAATGAGGGTTAGCGCCAAAGATACAACCGCAACTAAAGGGGTAATGGCGGTTTTAAGAAGTGAGAAAATGAGCGGGGAAAAGGAGTAATTATGTTCTCTATTTTTTTCATCAAGCGCCCGATCTTTGCCATGGTCATATCCCTGCTTATTGTTCTGGGGGGGCTGGTCTCAATCGGCATCCTGCCGATTCAGGAGTATCCTGATGTGACCCCGCCGACGGTGGTGGTTAGTGCCGTCTATGTCGGTGCCAACGCCTCCACGGTTGAAGAGAGTGTCACCCGGCCTTTAGAGGATAAGATCAACGGCGTCAACGGCATGATCTACATGGACTCATCCAGTACCAGCTCCGGCACATCAACCATCAATATCTACTTTGAACCCGGTTATGATCTCGATATCGCCGCTGTAGATGTCCAGAACAAGGTCTCGATGGCAACCCCGCAACTACCCTCGGAAGTGACCCAGCAGGGAGTTGTAGTTGACAAAAAATCACCGGCAATAGTCTGTGTTGTCGCAATCAGCGGTGATGATCGTTATGATGAGAGTTTTCTCAACAACTTTGCCAATTTGAATGTTCTTGATGAGTTAAGAAGAATTAAAGGCGTCGGCAAGGCCGAGATTCTCGGTGAAAAGAAATATGCGATGCGAGTCTGGCTTGATCCGGATCGGATAAAAGCACTGGGTTTAAGCCCGGCCGAGATTATGGCCGCAATTAAATCCCAGAACCGGCAGGCGGCTATCGGTAAGATCGGCGCACCACCGACCTTCAGAGACCAGCAAATCGAATTCACCCTGAACACTGAAGGCCAGCTCGAACAGGTCAAAGAGTTTGCCGATATTGTCATCAAAACCAGTGCTGACGGCAGTCTGATCTACCTGAGAGATGTAGCCATGATCGAGTTGGGTTCAGAAAAGTATGAATGGAATGCCCAACTTAACCAGAAACCTGCCGCCACCATCAGTATCTCGCAATTGCCGGGTTCCAACGCTCTTAAGATCAAAAAACAGTTGGCCGCCAAACTTAAAATACTGGAAAAACGCTTTCCTGACGGGATCAAGGCCTCAATCCCCTACGACACCACCCTGTTTGTTGAGGTTGCAATTAAAAATGTCGTTACCAACCTTCTGATTGCAATTCTGCTGGTAGTTCTGATCGTCTTTATCTTCTTGGGCTCCTGGCGGCCAACAGTAATTGCCGCAGTTGCAATTCCGGTCTCTTTGATCGGGACCTTCGGAGTTATGAAGGTTGTCGGTTTCTCGATCAATTTCCTGACTCTTTTCGGCCTCATTCTGGCGATCGGAATCGTGGTTGACGATGTTATTCTGGTCGTGGAAAATGTTGAACGCATCATGGAAGAGGAACAGGATCTTACGATTCCCCAGGTTGTCAAAAAAACGATGCTTGAGCTGCTCGGCCCGATCATCGCTACAACCCTGGTTCTGGTCGCGGTTTTTGTGCCGGTTTCGATGATGCCCGGCCTGACCGGCTCAATCTACCGGCAATTTTCCCTGACCATCAGCTTCGCGGTTATGATCTCATCCCTCAATGCGATGAGCCTCTCCCCGGCGCTCGCGGCGATCATTATTAAAAGACGCCCGGAAGGGGTGGGGAAATTTATCCTTTTTCGACTTTTTGACCGTTTTTTTGACCGCCTGACTGCAACCTATACAAAGATTGTCAAACTCCTGATCAAACTCCGCTGGCTTGTGGTTATAGCCTTTGTCGGGCTCCTGGTCGCCACCTGGTATATCTTCACGATCACCCCGACCGGTTTTGTTCCGCAGGAGGATAAAGGGGCTTTTCTGGTTATGCTCAACCTGAAACCGGGAACCGCAATCGAACGTACAGTCGATGTCCGTGAGGAGATCGAAAAGAAAATTCTGGCGATTGCCGGGGTCTCCGATTTAATCATGATCGACGGCTACAACGTTCTCACTTCGACCTTAGACAGCAGCTCCGGCGTCGGCTTTGTCACCCTTAAGCACTGGAGTGAACGACAAACACCGGATTTAACTGTCGAATCGATAATCAGTCAGGTCAACAAAATGGGAGCCTCGATCAGTGAGGCCCGGGCTGTGGCTTTTAACCTGCCCGGTATCCCCGGCCTCGGTACGGTCGGAGGTTTTGATCTGCGCCTCCAGGACTATCTGGCCGGGGATATTGACACTTTTGTCGGCCATACCAACAACCTGATCGCAGCAGCCAACAAAGACCCCCGGATCGGCATGGCCTATACAACCTATGCCCCCAACTACCCAACTCTGGCTGTTGATATCGACCGAAAAAAACTAAATGCGTTAGACGTTGATCTTTCCGAACTGTTTACAACCATGCAGGTCTATTTCGGCTCAGTCTACGTTAATGATTTTACCAAATTCGGCAAGGTATTTCGAGTCTAT
>JAUVDU010000236.1 GCA_030595135.1 Deltaproteobacteria bacterium
ATTGATGAATTCCTCTCCTATATTGAACTTGATCGCCAAGGAGTGCTGGAAGAGACCGGCTGGCCGGTTTATACCGGCATGGGCGGCGAAATTATTCCCGCTTTCTACCGCGCCATGAAAAATAATCCGCGCCCCTACCTGGTCTCATGCTTACAGAAAGTCTATGCCGAGATTCACGGCAACGATCTGGTTTTCGGGGTTGAACTGCCCAATGTTGAAGTCGGTTTCCCTTCAGGGCCGGAAGGCATCATTCCGCCGATGTCCCGAGAAGCCCTGAAAATTGCCGGTATTCACAGCGCCAAGGAGTTCTGTGCCGCCCTCGCCGCCCTGACTTTAGGCGGAGAATTCAATTTCGCGACTCTACATATCAAGGAAAAATTGTATACGGGACGTTAAATGAAGATGGCGTCGTAAAAAGTTCCGATATCCTGCGTTGTTGTGGTTTTCCAGACACTCGACATACTACATGTATGGTCTCACGCCTGGAAAACCACAACATCTTGTCTATCGAAATTTTTACTTAGCCATCCCGTGACTTTTTACGAGTTCATCAAATGAAGGGTTACAATTTAAAATGATTGAAAAACTCAAAATGCAATCCGGGGATAGTTCTATCCCCGGATTTTTTTCTTTACCGCAATCGAAGCCAACCGGGAAATGGCCGGGTCTGCTGGTTTTTCACGGCACCGACGGCTTAGGCCCGCAACACCTGGAATTTGCCGCAACCCTTACGCAAAAAGGCTATGCCTGCCTGCTGCCGCAGTGGTTCGGTGGAATTTCGTCGAGACCACACTGGCGTGATCTCGAAGCGAATGATCTGCAGGTTTTCTGGCAAACACTGCGTAACGATCCCCGGATTGATGCACAACGCTGCGCTCTGCTTGGTTTTAGTCGCGGCGGCGGCCTCGCCCTGCTCGCGGCATCTTTGCTGCCGGAGGTCAAGGGGGTCGTAAATTTTTTCGGCCTCACATCCTGGGCCGACGGCTACGCTGATTATCAAAATTTCAGCTTTCTTAGCAAAGATGATTATCTCTCATTTGTCAAACAGATTACATGCCCACTTCTGACAATGCACGGAAAAAGCGATACGGTTGTCCCGGCAACTAACAGCTACCGGCTGGAAAAAAGTTGTCAAGAGTACAAACTAACGGCGGATTTTAACTATTACCCCGGTGTCGAGCACTCCTTTATCTGGCCCGGAAACATTAAATTCAACCCTGTTGCCAACCAACAAACCCGCCGACTGATGTTCGATTTTCTTAAGCAGTTGATAAGGAAAGAAGAAAGGGAAAAGGAGACAGATCTATTTTAATCCAAATCTAGAACAATCATCAAATTTTCTTTTAATTTACCAATCAATCCTTCCGGTAAACGGCCGATTTTTCGGGTAAGCCTCTGATTATCAATCGCCCGGATCTGATCAATCATCACGTCACTCTTCGCCCTTAAACCAGAACCTTCAAGTTCGATATGGAGTCGTAAAATTTCAGATTTCAGTTTAATGTTCGTTGTAATCGGACAGATTAGAGATGATGGGTGTAAAACCCGATTAAGCAAGTTTGTCTGAACAATCAGAACCGGTCTGGTTTTACCAGGTTCAGTCCCAATTTGCGGATTTAAGTCAGCCAGCCAGATTTCAAATTGTTTAATTTCCATATTCAAAAATCTCAAACTCTTTTAGAACTGACATTGAATCTTCTTTAACCATCAGAGACTCTTGTTGCAATGTCTGCTCCAGTTTTTTGCGTTTTTGAATCTTGTTGTAGTAATCTACTGCTTCATTGATGTATCGGTTTCGGGGTTGTTTCAACCGGGCAATAATATTTTCTGTCTCGCCAAAGATAGAATCATCAAGTTTCAACGAAATGGTTTTCATTAGAAGACCCCCTCATAGTGATTTATTATAGTACATACAAATAGTATATACTATAACACATAAAAGTCAAGCCAACTCTATAACATAAAGGAGAAAAAGGGCAAGCAAGACAAGTCAGTTCAGAGTTGACAGCCTCCTAGGAGGCTGTCCGAGGCCTGATGTTCAATTTTCTCGAACAGGCGATGGCGTCAGCCAGATGACATCATAGGGTTGTAATTCAACAGACAGTTTTCCCCCGGCCGCCGACCACTTCTGTTCCGCAAGCAGGTCAAACCAGTTTTTCTCCTCAATTTCGAGATCATGAAGAGGTATCTCCAGACGACAAATGCGATTAGTGACATTTGTCATCGTCAGAATATGCTGATCTTTTTCCGGGGAGCTTCTTAAAACCGTAAAAACATTCGGCGAGATCATCAAAACCCGCTGCGCCCCATGCGGATGAAAGGCACGATTTTCCGTACGAGTGTGATAAAGTTTACCGGCATAATGCCGCAGGAGCGAAATTTTTGAGTTGGGATCTTTAAAAGCCAGAGCTAGACTCGTGCTATCGATCACGCCTCGGTTGATGTCGCGATTATGCTTATTTTTTTCAACCAATTCGTGAGCATTTGGTGTACCGATGGTACCATGAGCATAAACTGCCGGTATACCTTGCAGAACCAGGGCCAGACTTCTTGATGCAACATAACGCTTGATCTTGATTAAAATTTCTTCGTCACAGCTCTCATCATTTATAGAACTCCACCAAGTCGAGTTTATCTCATAAGGCTCTTCACTCATCCCATCGGTCATTTTGTAGGAGATAAGAGCACCGTGCATTTTTGCTCTCTGAGTGATAAAATCGATATCCGACTGGGGCAGAATTCCTTTAACCCCCATAAGTCCGATCCCGTCATGAGTATCCAACATATTAAAAAAAGTGGCGGTGTCGGAATCGAATTTCAGATCATGCGCCCAACGCGAAATTGCGCACACATCTTCTCGATAAAATGTGTGCAGAACCAACGGCGGCAGGGCAAAATTGTAGACCATGTGGGCCTCGTCTCGGCCGTTGCCGAAATAGGAGATATTGTCTTCGTGCGGGACATTGGTCTCGGTAATCAAAGCCACGTTGGGGGCGACCGCATCCATCACATCGCGCAGGAGTTTTACGATTTCATGGGTTTCCGGTAACTGGACACATTCGGTTCCGGGTTCGGCCCAGATATAGGTCACAGCATCCAAACGAATAATGTCAGCCCCTCTACGGACATAAAAAAGCAGGCCTTCGATTAACTCCCTGAGGGCATAGGGATCCTTGAAATTGATGTCAATCTGATCTGCGGAGAAGGTCGTCCAGACATACCTGGGGCCTTCGATAGTATCAAACCTTGTCAGGATGTCGGAAGTCCGAGGCCGAAAAATCTTGCTCCGCTGCTCCGGGGTCAATTCATCCGGCGATTCATAGGAGATGAAAAAGTTCTTAAAAAGAGGATTCCCGCGCAAAAACTCCTTGAACATCCGCGATTTTGCTGAACAATGGTTGAGCACACCGTCAAACATCAGGTCGTAATTGGCGGCCATATTAAGAATATCGGTCCAGTTTCCCAGCCTTCGGTCTACGGTTTTAAATTTGACCACGGAAAACCCCCGGTCGGAGGAGTAAGGGAAAAAAGGCAGAATGTGCAGCGTATTGATAGCGCCCAGATTATAGGTATTGACAAAATTGTGTAAGGTTGCAAGCGGCGTACTGCCCTCGCCTTTGATCATGTCACCATAGGTGATCAAAACCATATCTTTTTCCGTAAACCGTTCTTTTGCGACAAAATCTTTTTCCGCCGCGATCAACTCCTCAGGTTTATGGGCGTGATGGACTTTGAGAATGCGCTCCAATTCAAGCATTATCCTCTCCGCCTGCTCTTTACCGTAGAGGAACAAAAGACGCGCAAACATCCGTTCTTTTATCTCCGTCCCAAGCACCAGAACCGGTTTCGTAAAATCCGGTTCCGGGTTGTAACTGATTCTGCTGATTTTAGTTACATCCTTACCATTCCGGCTTCCGCCGGGGATTTTTATACTCGTTTTAAT
>JAUVDU010000294.1 GCA_030595135.1 Deltaproteobacteria bacterium
AGATTTTCCCACAGATCCTGATCAACGTCCCGGTCAGAAAGAAAACTTTAGTCACCGAGATTCCAGCCTTAAGCCGCCAAATTGCCGAAGTCGAGAGAAGGCTACAAGGTCGAGGACGCCTGCTGATCCGTTATTCGGGCACGGAGAACAAACTTCGCATCATGCTTGAAGGGGAAAATTACGACGAAATCAAAAAATATGCTGAAGAATTAGCCGACTTAGTCCGTAAGCTTCTGGGATAAATATAAGAGGACATGAAATCATCACAAAACAAAGTCACGAAATTAGCTGCCGCTATCACTTTACTGGTAAAAGATAATTGTCATTTAAGTATCGGCGGTTTTACGATTAATCGTAACCCGATGGCGGCCGTCTATGAAATTATCCGGCAAAAAAAGAGAGGTCTGCATCTTTATGCGCACTCCAACGGTCAGGGAGTCGATGAGTTAGTTGGTGCCGGCTGTGTCACCCGGCTTGAGATTGCCTATGCCGGAAGTGGTCGTTTTGCTCCGACTTGTGTCCGTTTTCGCCGGGCTGTGGAGAAGGGCGAGCTCAAAGTTGAAGATTATTCAAACTACCAGATGACGCTGCGTTTTATGGCCGGAGCCATGGGACTGCCCTTCCTGCCGACACGCTCGGGGTTGGGTACTGACATAATCAAACATTGGGGTTTTGACAAAGCGTTACGAAAGAGTGACGAAACTTTACCGGATCAAAAACTTACAACCATCGACAACCCTTTTGGCGATTGGTGTAATTCACCAAAACTGGTTCTGGTACCGGCCATTAACCCCGAAGTTACAATTATCCATGTTCAGCAGGCCGATAGACGCGGCAATGCCCGAATTCAGGGGCTGACGTTTGCCGATGTCGAACAGGCCAAGGCCGCCCGCCACCTGATTATCACCTGTGAAGAGCTGGTCGAGGAAGATTTTCTCAAACAGGAACCGGATCGCAACCAGATTCCATTCATCCATGTTGACGCCGTGGTACCAATCGTCTGGGGAGCATACCCCACCGCCTGTTACAAACATTACGATTATGACCCCCGCTACTTGAACAACTATCGTCTGGCGGCAGAAAATGAAGATAAGTATCAGGCCTATCTCATCAAAAAGATCATGAAAACCGCCAATCATCAGGAATTTATCGCATTAAACGATGATGAACACCTGAAAAGCCTGATCGCCGACCCTGAAACCGGTTATGCCACCGGCCTTAAAAGAAACTAAAATGATGGTAAAAAAAGAGACCGACTACAGCCTGCGGGAGATGATGGCGATTGCGGCGGCCCGCGAGATTAACGACGGAGAGATTGTCTTTTGCGGAACCGGGATCTCAATGTTGGCGGCGATGGCAGCCAAGAATATCAGTGCCCCGCAAAGTACGATTTTTTTTGAGACCGGAGCGATCGATTCACGGCTCGAAGAGGTACCGCTGGCGGTGGCCGATTCGCGGGTCATGCATGCCACTGCCGTTAACGGGGGCTTGGCCGAAGCCTTTGCGACGATGCAAAACCGTTTTACAGGCAGCCGGGTGGTCGGCATCTTAGGAGCCGCCCAAATCGATATTTACGGCAACTTAAATTCAACCGTCATTGGTGATTATCAGCAACCCGATATCCGTTTCTCGGGCAGCGGCGGCGCCTGCGATGTCGCTAGTTTTGTCAACCGGACAATCATCTTTATGCAGCACGAAAAACGGAAATTCGTCGAAAAACTCGACTATTTCACAAGTCCCGGCTGGATCGACGGCCCCGGCGGCCGCAAAAGAATCGGCCTCGGGCCGGGAGGGCCCGAGACGGTCATCACCAACCTGGGAATTTTACGTTTTGCTCAAGAGAGTAAAAAAATGTACCTAGCCGCAACCTACCCCGGCGTCACGGCCGCAGAGATTCAACAAAACACCGGCTTTACCCTTGATCTGGGAGAGGCCGAAGAGTTCCCCCCACCAACCGCAAAAGAGCTTAAAATCCTGCGTGAACGTTGCGATCCCCAACGCCTGATCCTGAACTGATTCATATGGCTTTAATAGCCCCATTGCAAGAGGTTTCCAACCATGGCTATGCCGACTTTCAGAAAATATTTCTTCTCTTTCCTGCTTTTCATCTCAATTATTTTTTTGCCGATCCTGAGCAGTCAGGCTCAACCGCCGGGAGTCAGCAACCCCGTGGAAAACAAACTATTTAAGGGTTCCATTGATGAAATCACAGCCTTTATCGGTCAACAACAGGCTGAAATCGAACAGATCATAATTGAGATCGATAAAACTGCTGATAAAAATACCGGTCAAAAAATTCAGGGCAGTGCGACTGCGGTAAAAGATCTTTTTCAGGGACTTTCACTGCAAAACAAAATCCTGCTGACGGAGTTATCCCGAACCTTATCCGGAGCTCTAAAGCAACCCACAATTGATGGCCCGCCCTACAGTATCCAGGATTTTGACAAAATAATCGCTTTTCAGAGACAGGTCGTCATTCAGCGGACTGATAGCAGCAAAAGATTTGCCCTCTTGCAAAGCCGCTTGATAAGCCTCAAGGAGGGTACCGTCGGCCAACTTTCCGAATATGCCAAACTCATGAAAACTGATGCCGACAACCATCTTTTACTCTACGAAAAGTATGGCAGACTCCTAAATCTGCAGAGTGAGTACGCCCTTCTCAAAATCAAGAAACCAAAGTTGGAAAAACGGCTCACAGAGCTCAGTGAGAGTAAGAAATCTGCCGCAAAGTGGGTCAAAGATGCCTTTACCAGCATCAAAGTCACGCAGGAAGACATTAACCAGGCGCAAGAGCTGAAAGATAAGCGTCAATCTCTTTTTAAAAATAAAACTGAAGCCACAAGTGCTGAATACCAACAACTCAACAGCCGGGTTCTAATCTATGAGGCCCGACTTGATGCGGCCTTGACCAAGCTGGATGCGACGAAAGAAAATGATCTGACCCAGGAGAGCCTGCGGGCAGAGAAAGAGCGCATTGAGCTGATCCTTGATGCCTTAAAACTGCGTATTCACCTGATCAACCAGACCCGTCTCAATTGTAAGATCAAAATTTTAAAAAGCAATTTTCGCCTGCAATGGCTGAAAAATTATGAGCTGGAGGGCGAACAGAACCGCCTTACCGATTTCATCAAGGAGTGGTCACTGGAGGTTGACAAGCTGGAGCGTAAACAGGAAACCACGACCACATCTATTTCGACAGCGACCCTGGCCCGCTCCAGCCTGACCCAGAAACTGGTAACCATCCATAATAGAGAGGCCGCTGCCAAGACACCGCAACTGCGTGAAGCCCTGGCGACCCTTACCCGACAGGCGGACAAAGTCAATGAAAATATAGATAAACTTATTCTGGCTCTATCCGAAAATGATCAGGATATCAGAAATGCAAAACGCGAGATCGAGCAGATTATCGACTTGAGTCACTTTGCCATCAGTCGCAG
>JAUVDU010000400.1 GCA_030595135.1 Deltaproteobacteria bacterium
AAAAGATCATGCTCGGTTTTGCAGAACATAAATATGACCTGCTGCTCTGCACAACCATTATTGAATCGGGCCTCGATATCCCTAACGCCAACACTATGATTGTCGAAAATGCACAAAACTTCGGCCTCGCCCAACTCTATCAACTCCGCGGCCGCATCGGCCGTTCACAACGTAAAGCTTTCGCTTATCTCCTGGTTCCGGAACTTGAAAGATTAACTCCGGACGCCCGCAAACGCCTCAACGCCCTGGCCGAAGCCAACACTTTAGGGGCCGGTTTTCGCATCGCCATGCAGGATCTTGAAATCCGTGGGGCGGGTAATATTCTGGGTAAAAAACAATCGGGCCGAATCTCCGCCATCGGTTATGAACTCTACCAGGAGATGCTCAGTGAAGCGATCAATGAAGCCCGAGGCAATCCTCAGACCAAGATTCCGGAACCTGAAATCAAAGTCAGTCTTTCAGCCCATATTCCACCAAGCTACCTTCCCGACCTGACTTTACGACTCCAATTTTACAAGAAGATTGCGGCCGCCGAAAACGAGCTTGAGCTGGCTCGCTTAGAAGATGAATTAGACGACCGCTGCGGCCGGCCGCCGGAAGAGGTACTCAATCTGCTCCGGCTCAAAAACCTGAAAATTCTGCTCAAGAGTTATCGGGTTCTGGCCTTAGAACTCGGTCGCAAAAAAGTCAGCCTCCATTTTGACCCAGAGAGCCCGCCGGCCGCCGAAAAAATCATGGCACTATTGCAGGAAAAGACGGGCAACTGCAAACTCACCCCCGAACACTGGTTCAGCATGGAGGTCTCTCTGGAACCCAACGAACTCTATGCCTGGAGTGAAAAGCTGTTGCAAAAAATCCATTGATCTGATAAATGGCGGCGTTTTAGTAAATGCTTGGGAGGCTGTCGAGCTGAAACCAGACAAGTTGCTTTATAAGTGTTAATTTGTGTCCATTTGTGGTTCCGCTTTTTCAACCACAGATAAACACAAATCAACACAGATTTTAATAATAGTACATTTAAAGCTTTTGACCATTTTGTATTAAACCTCATTAGTAAAAAGGAACTATTTCATGAGAAACTACATGCGCAACCGAATCAGCACCTCTCTTTTCATCAGTTTTTTGGTTCTGGCCATATCGATGGGCTCTCTGACTTTAACCGCCGTTGCGGCTGACCCGGTGGTGGCTGAAGTCGGTTCTGAAAAAATCACTTTAAGTCAATTCCAGGCTGAGTTGAAAAAACTGCCGCCAAACCTGCAACAGATGGCCAGTGACAAAAAGATGCAGAAAGAGTTCCTTGAGCAACTCGCTACCTCCAAACTTCTTTATCAGGAGGGGATTAAACAGGGATTAAGTAAAGACCCGGTAATCATGGCGCAAATTGATGAAATTAGCCACAAAATCATTCTCGCCGCCCTTTTACAGCGTGAAATTGAGGCTCGCATCAAGGCACCGACCCCGGAAGATGTAAACCAGTATTATCAGACCCATGCCGATGAGTTTAAGCAACCAAAACAGGTTAGAGCCCGACACATTCTGGTCAAAGATGAGAATGAAGCCAAAGCAGTCGAGGCCGAGCTTAAAAAAGGGACTGATTTTGCCACCGTGGCCAAAGACAAATCTTCTTGTCCGAGTTCCGCCAAGGGTGGAGATCTGGGTTTCTTCACTCGCGACCGCATGGTCAAAGAGTTTTCCGATACCGCATTTGCCCTTAAAGTGGGTGAAGTCAGCGCTCCGGTAAAAACCCAATTCGGCTACCACATCATCGAAGTCGTAGAGATCAAGGAAGCCGGTGCCAGACCTCTTGATGAAGTCCGCACCGAAATTGAAAACAAACTCACTCAAGAAAATAAAAGCCGAGTTTTCAAAGAGTACATTGACAGTCTTAAAAAGAAAACCAAGGTGACTCTCTATCCCGACGTCATTGAGAAGTAATTGAGCAAATCACTTCACCATTTTTGCTATAGTCTTTTATTGGTTTTAATGGGCGGGCTTCTCCTGATCGGCTGTTCACCACCCAAAGAGGTGGTTGCAACTATTGATGGAGAAGCGATCACCAGAACCGAGGTCAGCACCAGACTCAAAGAGTATCGAGAAGGAAACGCCGGAGAAACGACGCCACCGATCGCCCGGCAGGATCATTTTTCCAGTGCCAAGGCGGTCTTAAGCCAGCTTATCAATGAACACCTGTTGATCCTTGAGGCTCGACGCCAGGGCCTGCTTGACGACAACAAAAACATGCCTATCGACCGCCAGGAAGCGATGCAGAAGGTCTTGAGCCGACTGGGAAAGGAAGTTCCTTTCCCAAATTTTAAAGAGGCCCAGGCGTACTACCAGCAGCATATTGATAAATTTGTTGTCGCCCCTCGCTACCAACTCGAACACCTACTCTTAAACTCGGAGAACTCGGCCTGGGAACTTAAAGAGCGGCTGGATAAGGGGGATCTGAGCATGGCTGAAGCAGGCCGTAAACAGATTAGCGGCGCCCGAATTGCAGATAGCGGAAAAAATCGCCTAGTAACGGCTGAAGAGTTGCCGCCAAGCCTGGCCAAAATCCTGCCCGGCTTAAAACTTAAAACAATCAGCCCGGT
>JAUVDU010000235.1 GCA_030595135.1 Deltaproteobacteria bacterium
CCATGGTTCCAGGAGTAGAAGATAGCACAGGGAATATGTCCGCGACAATATTCATTTTCGTCGCGGACATCGACCACGATCAGTTCTTTGTTGTTCTGATAGATGGCATAGGCTTTAGCACCTGATATGTCTGTGTAGGCGTATCCATTGCCGCACAGAAGGCCCGCGACTATCATAATTGCCATGCAGGACAAGATAAATTTTTTGTAACTATTCAGCATAAGCAGAAAAGCTCCTAATTTTGATAGATTTCAGTAAATTCTGGGGACATAACCTGATTTTCCGAAGGAAATCGGGATTGTGTACCCTGAATTTACGGGTTAGGTGAATAGTTACAATTTTTTCATGAAATAATTAATTTAATTGCCATGATAATTACAGTCACGGTTACCACCTTCTTAATCCAGCGATGGCCTTTAAGGACGGTTAGGTGGACTCCGATTTGGCTGCCGACCATGGTGCCTGCCGCCAGAATCAAGCCTAAAGTCCAATCAACTTTTCCTTCCCAGGCAAAAATTGCCAGAGATATAAAGGTATAAGCCAGAATACTTAAAACTTTTACGGCGTTGCCTTTGACCAGGTCGAGCCCGGCCAGGGTGGTTGCTGCCAGAACCAGAAACCCGACCCCGGCCTGAACAAACCCTCCATAGATTCCAACCAGAAAAAAACCTCCCACTAGAGCCATGCGGTTGAACGGTTTAACCTGTTCCCCGCCGGTCTTGTGTTTTAAGGGATCCCAAAGAGTCCAGAGAGTGACCGCAATCATTAAACCGGCAAGAATGTTTTTAAACAGCTCATCACTGATGGTGACCGCAATCTTTGACCCCAACAAGGCTCCGATAACGGCAGGCCCCGCTGCCCAGCGGACATATTTCCAATCAACTACGCCGTGGCGCTGAAAACTCCAGGAGGCGGTGATGTTTTGACAAAGAATACCGACCCTGTTGGTGCCGTTGGCGACAATCGGCGGCAGGCCCATAAAAATCAGCAGTGGAATTGTTAAAAAAGAGCCGCCGCCAGCGATAACATTCAACGTGCCGGCAATCAAGCCGACGAAAAATAGCAGAAGGAATTGGAGCATGAAAAGATAAATATCCTTAATAAGTAGGAAAATCTGAATGCGTATCTCTTTACTCTTGATATAATTAGATGTCAACCTGTCAAACCGGTATGGCGATTATTTTAAAACTCTTTCAGACCTTGACAACCAATGGCTTCATCAATATCTTGGCAAAGATGTTTTTGGTTAAAGTTGATTATGAAAATTTGTAATTAAGATATTTTTAAACACTGTAATCCTGTAATTAGGAGAAGGAATTTATCAATGAGCAAAGAAACCCTGCAGTTTGAAACCGAGATTCAACAGTTGTTGGATCTGATTATCCACTCCCTCTACTCCCACAAAGAGATTTTCTTGCGGGAACTGGTCTCCAACGCTTCTGATGCTCTGGACAAGCTTGAATTCAAGAGCCAGACCGACCAGAGCCTGCTTGGTGATGATACTGAGTTAAAGATCCAGATTGAGACCGATGCCAAAGAGCGGACGGTCTCGATCATCGATAATGGTATCGGCATGACGCATGATGAACTTATCGAAAATTTGGGAACCATTGCCAAATCCGGAACCAAGGGTTTTATCGAAGCTCTGTCGGCTAAAGATAAGAATGGTTCGACCATGGATCTGATTGGTCAGTTTGGGGTTGGTTTCTACTCCGGTTTTATGGTTGCTGATCGAGTTGTTCTGACAACCCGGGCTCCGCAGGCTGACAGCGCCTACCGCTGGGAGTCTAAAGGCGACGGCAGCTACACGGTCGAAGAGTGTGATGAAACTAAGCGTGGTACCCGGGTAACGCTTTACCTAAAAGATATTGTCGACGACGATCAGGATTTCACTCAAGAGTGGGTTTTGCGTTCGACAATTAAGAAATATTCCGATTTTGTGACTTATCCGATTCTCATGGATATCGAGCGCCAGGAGACTCCGACTGACGACGAAGGCAAGCCGATTGAAGGGGCCGAACCGGTCAAGAAAGTGACCGTAGAGACCTTAAATTCGATGAAGCCGCTCTGGAATAAACGCAAAAGTGAGGTTACCGATGAGGAGTACAAGGAGTTTTACAAACACCTCTCCAATGACTGGAATGAGCCGCTTGATACGATTCATCTTAATGCCGAAGGGATTCTCGAATATAATGCCTTGATGTTTATTCCCGGGCAAGCTCCTTTTGATCTCTTTACACCGGAGAATAAATCGGGCATGCAGCTCTATGTTCGTAATATCTTCATTATGGATAACTGTGAAGATCTGTTGCCTTCATACCTGCGTTTTGTCAAAGGCGTGGTCGATTCGGCAGATATCTCTCTCAATGTCTCTCGTGAAATCTTGCAGCATGATCGGATTGTCAGCAAGATCAAAAAGAATCTTGTCAAAAAGATTCTTGAACGCTTGTCGACGATGCTTGACAAAGAGCGTGAAAAATATCTTAAATTCTGGGAAGCTTTCGGTCAGGTTATTAAGGAAGGGCTCCATAACGATTTTGAAAATCGTGAAGCGATCGCCGACCTTCTGTTGTACTCATCGACTAACGGTGATGAGCTGACGACCCTGAAAGATTACCTGGAGCGGATGCCGGAAGAGCAAAAAGATATCTACTTTATTACCGGTGAAGATCGTCAGACCTTGATCGCCTCCCCCCACCTTGAAATGTTTAAAAACAAGGGTTTCGAGGTTCTTCTGATGACCGACCCGGTCGACGAGTGGGTCATTCAGGGGCTCTCCGAATATAAAGGCAAAAACCTTAAATCGGTGACCAAAGGTGATGTCGATCTCCAGAGCGAGGATGAGAAGAAGGAGAACGAAGAGCAAGTCAAGCAGGTTTCCGAAGAGTTCAGCAAACTTTTGGACTATATTAAAACCAGTCTTGACGGCAAAGTTGCCGAGGTTCGGATCTCCCAGCGTTTGACCGGAAGTCCGGTCTGTCTGGTCGCCGGTGAACACGATATGAGCGCCAGTATGGAGCGCATCTTGAAAGCCGCTAACCAGCCGGTGCCGCCGAGTCAGAGGGTTTTAGAGATCAATGCCGATCATGAACTTTTGACCCGGATGCGTGAACTTTATCAGAGTCAGGGTGAAAGTGACGATTTGAAAGAGTATGCCGAATTGCTCTACGATCAGGCTCTGCTCACCGAGGGCTCCAAAGTGATCTCTCCCGAACTTTTCTGCAGCCGTTTGACAAAATTGATGTTGAAAGCGGTGGCAAAGTGATAGAATAGGTTTTTTATAATGGAAATCTATAGCTAAGCGAAAGCTAAGCAAAAGAAACATCGTTAAAAAAGGGGAGTGGAGAGATCTGCTCCCCTTTTTTCGTGTTTAAAAGGAGTGATTCTGCAAATTATTATTTGATCCTAAACGCTTTCACTATTCGCGATGAGTTCAAGTTTTTTACGGCGGGTTAACTTTTTGATCGCCGCTTCGCGGCGGCAGGCCAGACTCCGGGAGGAGGCTTCTTCTTGATAAACCAGGGTTACCGGTACGCGGGCACGGGTGTAGCGAGCTCCGCGTTTTTCATTGTGTGCCTGGAGACGATTTTCGAGATCATTGGTGATGCCGGTGTAGAGGGTATCATCCCGGCACCGAAGAATATAGACCAGCCAGTTTTTCATAGTCATAAGATTGTTGATTTTAAGTTTGATGCATTCGCACCCCGAGGGCACTTCCTTCGGGGCGTAAAAAAAATATGGGGTGGCTAAGTAAAAATTTTGATAGGCAAGATGTTGTGGTTTTTCTCAGGCGCGAGACCATACATGCAGTATGTCGAGTGTCTGGAAAGCCACAACAACGCAGGATATCGGAACTTTTTACGACGCCATCAAGCTTAAAGTCAAGATTTCTTTGTAAATGTCTTCTGGACAGCTTAAGGCGGCTGTGTTAATTTCCCTCCTG